>NZ_JBAMMY010000136.1:0-29597 GCF_051233685.1 Desulfobacterium sp. N47 | reverse complement strand
AAGTTGACGTAAGTGCTTGAAATACTTGGTATATAAATTGCAATGCATTTTACATGCCATCTTTTTATGTTTTGTGAAAAAATATCGCAAAATTTTAAAACCATGTTTGAACGGCTTCAAAAACAGTGAAACTTTAGATTTATATGAAGTCAATATATTAAAAAGCCCTTTGACTTTCTCCTTTTTCCGTTTTTTATCGCCATAAGTTTCACTTAAGTCAATTTCCTGTTCTTTTCCGAAAAACAGAAAATCCGGCACATCCGCCTGCTTGTTGGGATTTCGCGAAAATCCGTCTGTATAAAGCACCTTGCCGGCATCATTTTCTTTATCAAGGCAGTCAAAAAGTCCGCCGTTTAAAAACGGTATGTCTTTAAACAGAGCAATTGCTTCTTCAGGTTTTATTGTAAACCCGGCAGCATAGCGGAAAAGGTTTTTAACACCATATTCGCTTATTTTGAAATCGTTCTTTCCTTCCTTGGCAAAACTTCTTTCACCCATTTTCTGGTTTAGCGTTCCGAAAAAAAGATTCTGAAGTATTGCCTTGTAATAAGAGTTCGAGGATTTACTGTTAAAATCCTTGAGGATTTTTTTCAGTTCGGTTTCATCGAAAAGTACTTCTGAGACAAGGCTCTTTTCCTTGATAAACCAGATAAAAATAATTCTTGTTATAAGCCGGATAAGATTAGTAGCATTTCGGACATCTTCATTTTTCTCAACATCATCCGGAAAAGAAACCTGTTTCATTGCCCAGAAATACCAGTTTGAAAGCTCCCTGAAAAACCGTTTGTTCAGTTCTTTTGTATCCAGCGTTTTCTGCCAGGCATTGTGAAGCTCTATAAAGTTGGTGAATCTGTTTTTCTTGTGCAGTTCATCAAAGGAAAGATCAAACAGAATTTCGATATGCGCCCGGTGGGGATTTTCTATCCGAATATCTTTGATTAGCGTGACTTTTTCAAGGACATCTTTGCTTTCATCTTTCTTGTGCAACCTGCGATTGGTAACGGAGAGCGTAAGAGAGCCGCCGGTCTTAAAAAGAATCATTACCGGCATGGGGAAAAGGCGGTTTACTTCGCGGGTGATACGGCTCAGTTCGGTCCTTGAATATTGGTTATTACTGAGTTCAATGGCAAAGAACAAATATGTTTCTATAATCGTTCGGTCTTCTTTACCATCAGGCAGTTTTATTATCACTTCCTTCTTGAAAAGTGTTTTGTCAAAATGCAATTCTTCTTTGGATAATTGAAAAAGCAAATCAACATACTTCCAGTCCTCAAACAATACTTTATCTTCACTGAATTTTGAATCAGTTCCAGCAAACGATTCTTTAAAGGCCGCGGGACAGGGTTTGTCGAGCGGCGCCTGGCGTTCGGTGTTGTAGCCGAGAATATTAAAAAGTTCCAAAGACGCGGTTGTGAGATCTTGTTTATTGAACGACTGAATCGTATTGCGAATCTTTTCTTTCACCCCTGCGTCATTCATTACCCGCTCCTTTTAGAACTTCCCATTTGCCTTTTTTTGTAGCCCCGCTATGTTTTAGTTTACCTTCTTTTTTTAATTTTTCCAGATGATATTTAACCCCATCTGCGGTGATTCCAATCTTTCCCGCTAATTCCCCGCGAGTAGTATAAGGATTTAACCGAATTAAGCGAAGCATAGTTTCTTGGGTAGTTTCTTGGGTAGTTATCTCTGAACTTTCTGCCGCCTTGGGAAATACAGCTTTTACGAAAGAGGACATCAGTTCATATTGTGCCTGCGGGACGTTTGCCTCCTTAAGCGACAGGCGTATTCTTTCAATCCCAGTCCCCATTTTTTCAATATAATCAATTCGCTGAAAAAGGTTTGCAATGCCGGGGTTTCTAAGCATGCTGATTTTCCCGAAGTTTTCGGGAGTCAAACCTTTCACCAGTCCGCCAGGGTTAGTGATTTCAATCCGGTCTTCAAAAATTTCCACAATTACATTTCCACCTTTCTCAAAATAATCCCGGTGGACAACGGCATTGATCAGCGCTTCACGGAGCGCCTCATAGGGAATCTGGGGAACTTCCTTCCGGGCCGGCTCGCCCGTGAATTCATAGCGGACAGGCAAATACTGCTTGATAAAGTTCATGGACAAATCAACGCTGGAAACGAGGTCGGAATTGTAGTCTTTTCTGTCGAGTACGGTTGCTTTTGTTTTTCCCTGATAAAGAGCGCAGGTCACGACGGTGTGGTAATAAAAGTCATTCAAGTTTTTAGCGAAGAAAAGAGGAGCCAGATTGTTGTAGAATACCCGGCCTTCCTGAATTTCGCCTATTCCGAGGTTTTTATACAGAAGATACTTGTCCAGCACAGGGCTGATCCCGGCCTTTTTCAGGAAACCTTCAATTTTTTCATGGTTTATATCATTGTCTCCAAAGTCACGTTTTATCAGCTCATCATAACGAACCTTGCCTTCTGCCTGTACAAAGGAGATGATCTGGTCACGACTCAGCTTTTGGGCATTCGGTCCGGTTCGTGTATAAAACCCGCTTGAACATTTATATGGCTTATCAGTGCCTTCCCGGACATGAATAATAAGAATATTCTCAAATTCTTCAAGTATAATTTTTACAGCCGGATCGCAGTTGTTGGCAATATCCTGAATCCGGCTTTTCAGCGAGTTATTGAGAAAGATTCCTCTGACTTTGGCTTCGTCTGTAATTCCCAGAAAGATTCTTCCTCCGGAAGCATTCGCAAACGCCGCCATTTCCCGGTCAAGATCGGAAACCCGCTCCTTGAATTCAATCCGGTAACCTTCACCTTCCTCAAGGATAATCCTGAGTTCTTCTTTGGTCATGGGCATAATTGGTTTCCAGTTTTCTTTACCCTATTTTATCACCAGCCAGGTAACAAGCTCGAAATTATTCATATCATTTACCTGTTTTGATTTTGGTATCAGTAATGCTCCCCGATCGGTAGTCAGCTTATGGGCGCTTCGCTTTTTAAATACACGACAGATTTCGTCAATAGCCTGGCAAAGCAGATCAGTATATTTACCCATATCCTTTCCCTGGTTTGTTTCGGAATTAAACATCAGGCAAAGTTCGTCAAAAGGTGCTTTTTTGCCCTGGCACAGCAGGCGATAAATTTCCAAAATCTGTTTTGCATTGGTATAATTAAACCGGACGATGCCGTCTTCCCGGATATAAACCATAAAATAAGGCTGTAAAGGGTTTATCTCTTCATTGCCGCCGGTATCACCTTTTTGTTTCAGGCAGTAAACCACACCAGGTTTTATTATATCTTTTTCTGCTGCCAAAAATCGATTCAATTCCATATGGTGTGAATTTGCGCCTGAAGGTGCGGGGGCTACAGCATATAAGCCGAACGGAGCTTCCTGCAATTTCTTCCTGTTATTCTCCATAAAGTTTGTAAGTTCAATCCTGAAATCATCAAGAGTAAAATCGGTAAGAGAGACACTTTCACTCATATCTTCCAGATCAAGCACCTCATCTTTTAATTTTTTCAACTGCCGGTTTCTGAATTTCAGGTCTTCTTCAATCAGCTCTTCAATCTGAGCGGTGTTTAAGATATTGTCTTCTCCGGTTGCGGTGACATCCACCAAAGCCATGCGAGCCTCAACGCGCTCTTTCAGGTTGATATAGTTGTCAAGGTCTTTTGTCGGCCAGAAATTTACAAGTTGAATCCGGGTGTTTCTGCTGCCTATTCTGTCGATACGCCCAAACCGCTGAATTATGCGGACAGGATTCCAGTGAATGTCGTAATTGATGAGATAATCGCAATCCTGGAGGTTCTGTCCTTCGCTGATACAGTCTGTGGCAATCAGAATATCGATTTCGCCTTCCTGCGGCATCGATTTCATCTTTGTCCGGTTCTTTGCGATGGGTGAAAAGTTTGTAAGGATATTAGAAAATTCGTTTCTCCCGAATGTGGTCTGCGTGAAGCTTCCGCCTACCAGAGCAATGTCCAATCCCAGGTCTTTCTTGACCCAATCCTTTAAGCACCCATGAAGATAAAATGCGGTATCCGCAAAGGCGGTGAATACAATTACTTTTCTGTTTTCTCCATTAAGCGGCAGATTGACTTTTTTCTCTATAAGTTTTTTGAGTTCCTTCAGTTTTGCATCCCGGTCAGGCGTTACGGCAACGGCCGTATTATAAAGCTCATTTAAAGCTTCCCTGTCTTTTTCAAGATCGTTGAGCCAATCATTAAGACAAAGATCAGCCAGATCGAATTTAAGTTTCCCGACCCGCCACTGCTCCTGATCATCGCCATTTTCCTCGAGTTCGTCTTCATCGGGCTCCAATGCTTCTAAAGCTTTCTCCTGCCCCCCGTTTTGTAATTTCAGAAATTTATTGATTACTGCTTCAAGCTTTTCAATTTTCCGAATTGTTCTGTCCATTGAGATTTCAAACGATTCAATTGAGCTTTCAAGCCGCTTTAAAAAATTTATCTTCATCATCCCGATGAGGTAGTGCTCGCGCTGAATCTGCTTGAAGGGAAGCCCTTGTGTTCTTGCCCGCTCCTCATATTTCTGCTTCTCTTCATCTTTTACATAAGCAGAAGGATTGAATACTGAGAGTTTATATTTCAGGATTTTTTTGTTCAGGTTATCGTAGGTGAAGAAGCGGTCTTTGATGTCAATGTTCGGATAAATGGAATGCGGTTTTAATCTTTCGGGAAATTTTCCGATCGCTTCGATTTTGTAAAAGCTTTTGATGTGCCTGCGGCTTCGGGCAATAGTCAATTCATCGAGCAGTTTGAAAAAGGATGAATCGAGCTTTTCCAGAAGCTGCCTGACCGACCGGTCACGATTTTTTTTCGGATCAGCCCAGACTGTAAATTGAGTTTGGGCATTTTTAAGTGATTGGGCAATGTCTTTAATCTGCGCGCTATCAAAAAGAGCGTCGTTTCTGCCTTCGGTAATAAGATGTATCTGATTACGCAGATCCCGAAGGTTGTTATTGACGGGGGTTGCGGAAAGCATAAGGACTCTCGTCTTCACACCCGATTTTATGATTTTTTCCATCAGCCATTTCGCGCGGTTCATTTTTTTGGCGCCGTCGTCAGTGGTTTTATCCATGGGATTTCCGCGAAAGTTATGGCTTTCATCTATCACCACAAGATCATAAGCGCCCCAGTTAAAGTTTTCTAAATCGATTCCGTTTGTATCTGACTTGCCAGATACCCTGCAAAGATCCGTATGATGAAGTACCGTGTAATTGAATTTATCTTTTGCAAAGGGATTTAAAGCATTACCCATCACGGATTGAAAAATTGTCCAGTTGCCTGACAGCTTTTTGGGACAAAGTACTAGAACCCGGAAATTGAGCAGTTCGAAATAGCGGATTATTGCCAGCGCTTCGAAAGTCTTGCCCAGACCTACGCTGTCCGCAATAATACAGCCGTTGTGTTTTAAGATTTTATTGATTGCGCCCTTAACTCCGTCTTTCTGAAAGTCGTAAAGCATATTCCATATTTCGCTTTCAAAAAAACCTGTGCGCTCATTAAGCAAGCCGCCTTTTTCCTGCTCATCGAGATATTTTTCAAATATGCAAAAGAGTGTTTTAAAATAGATGAATTCCGGCTCATTCTCGACATAAAACTGCTCAAGATATCTTAAGACACGTTCTTTTACATCTTCAACAAGGCCTGTATCATCTTCCCATAATTCATCGAACCAAGCTTTTAGATCTGAGCGGTCACGGTCGCTATCCACAACAAGATTCAATTCGATATTATTGTTTCCACCAAGTCCGAGACCGTTTACCGTAAAATTTGAACTTCCGACAATCGCCTTTTCAATACCGCTCTTCTGGGTTATGTGATACATTTTGCCGTGCAGAAAATTGGGCTTTACCATCGACCTGATTTCCGCTTTTTGCTCAAGCCATTTTGCGCATTCAACCGCAACCGCTTTCTGTATCAGGCGGCTTTCAATGGGAATTACTATTTCATCATCCTCGATTCTGAAACCACGCCTGTTTGTTTTAGCCGGGTCTATCGATTTAATAAAGGCAGGTTCGCCGAAAAGAAACCTGAGATGATTTATCCGGTCAAGCTGATTTTTTAACTGGTTATATGCATAGATGGTAAAGTAGGCGGAAACTATGGACAAGTCTGATTCAGGTGAAATATTATCAATAAAAAACTGGCCTACATTGCCACGGCTGTGGTTATCTCTTATAGATGATCGGATTGAAGCAATGTTTCCCATTAATCATAGATCTCCACGTGATTTAGAAAAGATAATTTATAGAATGGAACCGACGTTGTTTGAATAACATAACATCTTAAATTGTCAAGAAAATTGATAATTAATCATACAAAAGAGAAGAGAAACCCAATTTTTTCTGTATTATCTCTCCTATTCGTTTGAAATCTCGGTGAAAGAAACTCGATTATTCTTGACAAATATCGCAATTATTAATAGTAAATCGCATAAGCTTATCAATAAATGAACCCATAAAAAGCCGTTGCTTTTTTATTTATCAAAACAATAAATTATTGAAAGGAGAAGTTAACTGATGTCGAATTTGATACCACCTCATGGCGGAAAAGGCCTTACTTGCTGCTTACTTGAAGGGGCAGAGCTGGAAGCTGAGAAGAAGAAAGCTCAGGGACTTAAAAAAGTTGATGTTTCCCCACGTGAAAACGGGGATTTGATTATGATGGGAATCGGGGGTTTCAGCCCACTGACAGGTTTTATGACAAAAGCTGACTGGAAAGGAGTTTGTGAAAATTTTCTTCTTGCAGACGGCACATTCTGGCCCATTCCTGTTACTCTTTCCGTTACTCAAGCTGATGCGGACAGCATTAAAGTCGGGGATGAAATAGCCCTTAATGACCCTGAAACAAAAGAAATTATGGCTACAATGAAGGTCACCGAAAAATTCGAAATGACCGAAAAAGATAAAAGATTTGAGTGCGAAAAAGTTTATATGGGCGAAGGCACCAAAACAGCTGAAGAGTTCTGGAAAATCGCAGAACAGGATCACCCCGGAGTACAGATGGTTATGCAACAAAAAGCTATTAGTCTTGCCGGTCCTGTAAAAGTTCTGAGTGAAGGTGAATTTCCTGTAAAATATGCAGGAGTTTACATGAGACCTGCCGAATCCAGAAAGATTTTTGACGAAAGAGGATGGAAAGAAATAGCAGCATTGCAGTTAAGAAACCCCATGCACAGATCGCATGAATATCTTTGCAAGATAGCTGTTGAAGTATGTGACGGCGTTTTTATTCATTCGCTTGTAGGCAATTTAAAACCAGGCGATATTCCGGCTGAAGTTCGTGTAAAATGTATTGATGCTCTTGTAAAGAATTATTTTGTAGAAAAGAATGTTCTTCAGGGCGGCTATCCTCTTGACATGCGTTATGCAGGTCCAAGAGAAGCCCTTCTTCACGCAACTTTCAGGCAGAACTATGGTTGCTCACGCATGATAATAGGCCGCGACCACGCAGGAGTCGGCGATTTTTACGGCATGTTTGAAGCCCAAACAATTTTTGACAAAATACCTCATCCTTCAGCACCCGGCAAAGCACTTCTTTGCAAGCCGCTCATGATCGACTGGACATTCTATTGCTTCAAGTGCGATGGCATGGCGTCTCACAGGACTTGCCCGCATACAAAAGCAGACCGTGTTATATTGAGCGGTACGGCTCTTCGCAAGGGGTTGTCAGAAGGCACACCGATTCCGGATCACTTTGGCCGCGATGAAGTATTAGTGATTCTTAAAGAATACTATGCCGGTTTAACGGAAAAGGTTGAAGTGAAACTGCATGGAGCAGCTATAGGTAAATAAGTTTATATATAAAAGATTTTACATAACAAAAAAGGGAGATGCTTTAATGCGTCTCCCTTTTTTTTATTCTTTTTAATTTTTTTAATTTTTTTAATTATTTCCTTTTGTACAAACAGCTTTAATTATTGTCTGTTGCTGTATTCTGCATAGCCAAGAGCAACCGTTCTGTATACAAGATGTGCAAGTTCGGAAAACGGCAGGAAGGCAAAAAGATTAAACACAAAAATAAGATGGATAAAATAAAGAGCATAGGAAATTCCGGCCATGTGAGCAAGTCTTGTAATTTCGGTCAGCATTCCGGTAAGGCCCAATCCCAGGACAAGCCCTATAAGATACCAGTCTTTATAACTGCTTGTCTGATCTTTTTTATTCAATCTGCTTTGAATCATAAGGCAAGCGCCTGCAATAAGTGCGATTCCGCTTATATTTGCTAGCCATTTAACAGGATTAAGCTGTGAATAGGGACCTTCTATATGAAGAATGTATAAAAAGACACAGAATACACCTGTTACAATAGCAAGGCCGATAAATGAGAATAAAACCATTTTATGAGCCGTGGATCTGTCTTTATTTTCACCGCACTCATCAAATTTGTCGTGTTTTAAAATCATCGGAAGAACTTTTACAATAGAGGATAAAAATTCCTTTATATCCAAATCTTTTCTGTTCGTTTTTCCGTTCATTACAGCATCCTGGTGAATATCATTTAAAAAATTTTTTACGCCAAAACCCAAAATAGCAACAGCCCACAAAGAAAGAGGGATAAAAGTCATATCCACAAGCCAGGTGGAAAAGAACTTTGTATGAGCAATCTCTCCCGGCTCCGGTGAGAAATTAAGCAAACCGGTAGCAAGTCCGAGAACAATGAATATAACAGCAGGAATAATAATTAATATCGGCAGTTTTTTAGGATCATTAACAATCCTGCCAAGCGCCTTTGGAACAGCATATTCGGAAATTGCAATCGAACGTAATGCTCCAAGCACATCACCGGGTCTTGCGCCACGAGGACACTTTGTGGAACAATCTCCGCAATTATGGCAAAGCCATATATCCGCACTTTTAACAACCCTGTCTTTAAGTCCCCAGGATGCGGCAATCATTTCCTTACGGGGAAATGGTTTTGTTTCAGGTGAAATAGGACATACTACAGAACAGGTTGCGCATTGAAAGCATTTCTTCAATGTATCTCCGCCAAGCCCAACAACTTCATTTATAAAGTTAATATCAGGCTCAATCAGATATTTATCAGTCATGCTAATACCTCCTTAACAATGGAAATTCTATTTCCATATTAATATCCCCCGCATTGAAATGCGGGGGATAAGCAAATATCAGAAACCCTTAAACGGGTTAGGTCCAAGACCCTCAATTATTTCTACAAAATCACCTATAATCTTTGGAATCTTGTCATATTCATCGATTGCAACTTCAAACTGTGCAACCCGTTCGTTTTCAAGTGAAAGGCTCTGTAATGCTTCGCCTATCTTTTTCATTCTTATACTGGCAAGCTCGCTGCCTTTTACGAAATGGCATTGATAGTCATCTCCATGTTTGCAACCAAGAAGAAATACTCCATCCATACCTTGTGAAAGAGCGTCTTTTATCCATATAACATTAGTTGATCCAAGACATCTTACAGGAACAATTCTGACACAAGGTGAATAATTAAGTCTGTTCATGCCTGCCATATCAAGAGCAGGATAAGCATCATTTTCACAAACAAGCCCAAGAATTCTAAGCGGTGGTTCATCAAAGTCATCTTCGGAAGGAACGCCTATTGCTTTTACCATAGATCCAACACTGTCAATATTATAATCGGCAAAACCAATAATACGTTCGGGGCATGCACCCATGCAGGTTCCACAGCGTCTGCAACGGGTTGGATTTGGTTTTGGTGTTCCTTTTTCATCATCATCCAGGGCACCGAAAGGACATTCTTCCGTGCAGCGTTTGCACTGAGTACATCTCTGGAAGAAAAAGTCGGGAAACGTCATATCGCCTGATCTGGGGTGAACTGAAACACCTCTGTTCGCAGATTCAATACATTGAATTGCTTTTAATGCTGCTCCTGCTGCATCTTCAATCGTTTCTTCCATAGTCATGCTTCTTCTGATGCATCCTGCCGCATAAACTCCGGTTCTTTGTGTCTCATAAGGAAAGCATATGAAATTTGAATCGGCGTATTTATCAAAAAGATCTATATCACGGAAGCCGGGACCTTGTCTGTATGCAAGGTTGATAACAGGATCATCGGCTGTAACAGGCACCATACCTGTGGCAAGAACAACCATATCAGCTTTTACCTGAATCTTTTCTCCAAGTAGTGTATTATCGGCTTCAACGATCATACCGTTGCCATTTTTCGAAACACTAACGACTTCTCCCTTGGTTAAGAAGATACCTGCATCCTGCTGTAGGCTTTTGTAAAAATTTTCCATGAGACCCGGTGTACGCATGTGCTGATAAAATATATAAGCTTTCCCATCAGTATAATCTTCACGGACGTATTTGGCCTGTTTGAGTGAAACAAGGCTTGTAACAGATCCGCAAAATGCGAAGTCATTATCATTGCCACCTTGTCCCGGGCTCTGAACAAATACAACGGATTTGGCTTCTTTTCCATCTGAGGGGCGCGTTATCTTGCCTTTTGCAGCAATTTCTTCAAACTGGACATTTGTGACCACATCTGGAATTGCTCCAAATCCAAGATGAGCAAATTCATTTTCTTCGGCCTTATAAGGTCTCCATCCGGCGGTCAGTATAACTGATCCGAATTTCTCACCATTTGGATCAAATGAAAGGATATCAACCCTGCCCTCATTATATTCCTTATATAGTTCGTTTAACTTGTCTTTTTCATATTCTTTTCCGCTTTCGTCCACTTTCATTTCAGCAGGCAGTGGAAAAGGAACATCAAACTCAATCTTTTCACCGGGTTTTTTTAATGTAACCGTAAAATCTCCGGGCTGACCCGCTATACGGGCAACAACCGTGTTTGTTTTAACAGTTATATTAGAAAAAGACTCAAGCTCTTTAATCTTACCGGAAATAATTGGAGGAATTATATTCTCAAACGGGTCTTCTACAGGAAGCTGCTTTCTAACCTTTGCAGCGTAGCCGCCGATAGCGCTTTCTTTTTCAACAATTGTTACTTCGTACCCGGCTTTAGCTGCATCAAGTGCCGCAGATATTCCGGCTATTCCGCCGCCGATAACCAAAATTTTTCTGCAAAAGGTATCAAGCTTATAAGGTTCGGGAAGTGTAATCTTCTTTGTTTTAATTACACCCATCTTCAAATAGTCTTCGGCCATCATCTGAGTATGGTCTATCCCATCTTCGGCATTTTTCGTACTTGGATGAGTCCATACTACCTGTTCTCTCAAGTTAACACGATCAACAAGACAGCCGTCAAATCTGAAAACATCAAAATTTACACGGCGGGAGCAGGCTCCTATCACAAGGGCATTAACACCCTCGGCTATGTCCTGCTTTAATAATTCAACTCCTTCCTTGCTGCAAAGAAAAGGATGTGTTTTAACAATGCCAACACCTTCTGATTTAGGAATTCCGCTAAGCTTATCTATATCCAGAGCTTCTCCGATCCCGCAACCAGTGCATATATATACGCCATATTTCTTATCCATGATAACCTCCTACCTCCTCACCAGGGTTTGAATAGCCTTTAGGGCCATACCGGTAGCATTCTGGTTTGATGATACCACGTCGGCAGGCTTGTTAGCACATCCTGCAGCAAACATTCCGCCTTTCTCAAAATTATTGATTATGAAACCATCTGAATTGCAATTAAGTTCAGCAGGCAGTTTGCTTATTGCATTTGTTGGTTGCATACCGGTAGCAAGAACAACCATTCCAACATTCTGTCTGATCTTTTCACCGGTTACTGCATTTTCAGCAACCACAGTGATATTATTTGTAGCAGGATCTTCACTTACTTCCGCCACTTTGCCTTTTATAAAAAAGATCTTGTCGTCTTCTTTGATCTTATTATAAAATTTTTCATATCTTAAGCCGGGAGTTCTTAAATCTATATAGAAAATATATATATTAGCATCCGGATATTGCTCCCTGATATAAGTTGCATGTTTTAATGACGCCATGCAGCATACATAGGAACAATAAGGCAGATGGTTTTCATCTCTTGACCCGGCGCACTGGACAAAGGCAATGCTTTCAATTCCTTTGCCATCAGATGGACGAACAATTTTCCCCTTTGTAGGACCATTTGGAGATGCATATCTTTCAAGAATCATGTTAGTAATTATATTCGCATGCTTTCCAAATCCCAGATTATCTATTTTGTTTGCATCATATGGAGTCCAACCGGTAGCCCATACAATTGCTCCGACTTTCAGATCAATCGTCTTTGCTTCCATGCCAAGATCAATTGCACTGTATTTACATGCAGCTACACATTTGGCGCACTCGGCACCCAAACATGTGGAACCGTCGATCACATATTTCATTGGAAATGACATCTCAAAAGGCCTGTATATAGTCTTTGAATTGTCGAGACCGAAGTTAAAATCATTTTTCCTTTCAACAGGGCAAACCTTAACACATTCATTGCAAGCCACACAATTATCGTTAACATATCTGGGACTTATCTTAATTTGAACATCATAGTTCCCGGGCTCACCTTCAACTTTTTGGACCTCTGCCAGTGTAATAATTTTAATTTTTGGGTTATCTTTAATCCTTCTGAAATTGATTTCAAGACCGCAGGTCGGAGGGCATAGTTTAGGAAAATACTGATTTAACTGCGCTACCCTTCCGCCCAGATAAGGATTTTTTTCGACCACCAAGACCTCATAGCCCACCTCTGCAGCCTCAAGGGCAGTGGTTAAACCGCTTATTCCGCCCCCGACGACCAAAATACTTCCACTAGCAGGAGCTGCTTTGTCTGCTGTCATGCTATCCCTCCGTGCTTATTAAAGTTAGTATAATAATAATCAAATAAAAAAAAGTAACACCCTTTAAGACGATATCCTTAAAATTCAAAATAACCAGCTTTTAATAACCAAATATCCAAAAGCTTAAAGATTTTATTTCAATTAGTTTTGGTTACAGAAAAAGTCAATCTTTTTTAATATAAAATCCTTAAGCTCACGGATATTTTCATCAGGATATCGTCTTATTATTTCTAAATCACTGTCTAAACTTAATAAAAACCTCCAGGCGTCTTTAGACACCTGGAGGCTTATTCAACTACAACGTATACATATAAAAGAATTAATCAGGAATGATCTTGATGTAATCTTTCTTGAATACGCTCCATTCTTTCTTTGCCGGGTCATACTTTGAATTTACAAAGCAGAACCAGTTTGCGTCATCCTGTCCGGGATAGTCTGCCTGATAGTAGAATCCGGGATAACGTGTTTCCTTACGGAACTGGATATGGCGCAGATGTGCTTCAACTGTCCATATACGATGATTAATTTCCCATGCTCTCATAAGTTCATGGAGATCACCGGCACCAAGTTTTTCACAGTCTTCGCGCATTGTTGCAAGAAGATCCATTACGATCTCAAGGCTCTTGCTGCTTGTCTGATAGTATGTGGCTGTTCCTGCGCCGTATTCATGAGTGGCTTTCATAAGTCTTAAAGCCATTCCTGAAGGTTTGATATAATTGGGATTAATATCAACTGCTGTCGTATAGTTGCAGTTATCAAGAAATGTCCTTACCGGCTTGTAAATAAGGTCAACCAGTTCTTTTGCACTCTGTTTGATGGCTGGTTTGAAATCGGCATGGTCGCGTATGAATTTTGCCATTTCTTTTGCCACCATCCGGCCTTCAGCATGTGAACCTGAAGAGAACTTGTGGCCTGAGCATCCAACGCCGTCACCGGCTGTAAAGAGACCTACAACAGTAGTCATGCGGTTATACACTTTTCCGGCATCGCCCCATTTGTAGCTTGCGGGAACCCAGTCGTAATTCGGACCTGACGTCCACATGCCGCAGCAGCCTGAATGTGATCCAAGCAGATACGGTTCTGTGGGCATAACTTCGGAATTTTTCTTTTCAGGTTCGCAGTCCTGAGCACACCACAGGTTTGCCTGACCGCAGGTCATATCAAGGAAGTCTTCCCATGCCTCAGACTCAAGGTGTTTGAGCTCTTTCTTGTCCATGGTTTTTCCAAGATTGGCAAGAGCCGTAACCGTATCCATCATGATCGGGCCGCGTCCAGCCTTCATTTCAAACAGCATGAGGTGGTTACGCAGACAGGTAGGTGTAACGGCAGCAGTCCCATAAGGAGCATATTTCTGGAGTTCTGCTTTTGCTGCATCGCCTCCAGCAAAATCTTCGCCAAGACCGTTTAATGTTTTAGCCTTGAACAGAAGGAACCATGCACCAACCGGGCCATAACCGTCTTTGAAACGCGCCGGCGTGAAACGGTTTTCCATCATTGAAAGTTCAGCACCGACTTTCATACACATTGTGTATGTTGATCCTGCATTCCATACCGGATACCATGCGCGGCCTTTGCCTTCACCAACGCTTCTCGGCATGTAAATATTAACAGCGCCACCGCATGCAACCATCATGGTTTTGCATTTAATGATATACACTTTGTTTTCGCGAACTGAAAAACCTACAGCGCCTGCAACCTGATTCGGCTTGTTGGCATCAAGAAGAAGCTCAACAATGAAGCAGCGCTCAATAATGTTGTCTGTGCCAAGAGCAAGTTTTGCGGCTTCTGCAACGATTCTCTTGTATGATTCACCGTTGATCATTATCTGCCATTTACCTGTGCGGACTGGCTCTGCGCCGCTTTTTAACGAGCCGGCAGCAAGACCCTTCTTGCCGTCGAGGTTTTTGCCTTCCGCAGTTTTTTTCCAAACGGGGAGACCCCATTCTTCAAAAAGATGAACCGAATCATCGACGTGACAACCAAGATCAAAAATAAGATCTTCACGCACAAGGCCCATAAGGTCATTACGGACCATTCTTACATAGTCATCCGGCGTATTCTTACCAATATATGTATTTATAGCTGAAAGGCCCTGGGCAACTGCACCGCTTCTCTCCATGGCAGCTTTGTCACAAAGTAAAATCTTTGCATCAGGAGCCCATTTCTTTACTTCAAAAGCGGCTCCGCATGCAGCCATACCGCCGCCTACTATAAGAATATCCACTTCGCGCTCTTCAACTGCCGGATCTTTGACGGCCTTTGTTTCACCCAAAGGTTTATTAGGTAATGCCATATTAAATCCTCCTTAAGAAATTTTTTTCATCGTTATTCTTTTAAATTTAAGCTAACCAAACCTGTTTATTTTGCAGGTGTCGGAAGTACGCGCCCATCAACTTCTTCTGTTGCAAGAAGAGCACTGTCAAGATCTTTTCCTTTAAGGCCTAAATAGGCATTAGCCTGACCTTCGGGAGTTGTTCTTATGGGGAACTTAAAACGTTTAACAAGACCATTCCTGAATTTGCAGGTCCACATAACGTCTTCTGTACCCATCATGGGCATAATACTGCTTCCAAGAGGTACAAAATCAGAATAGCCGCGAACTTCAATTGCCTGGGTAGGACATATTTTTACACATGAAAAGCATTCCCAGCACTGATCCGGCTCTTGATTATAAGCCTTCATCGCAGTTGGATCAAGAACCATAAGGTCATTAGGGCAAATATACATACATGCTGTTTTGTCCCCGCCTTTGCAACCATCACATTTTTCAGCAATTACAAAAGATGGCATTTATCATCCCTCCTATTGTTGTGTAATTTATTTTTTTTCTATTGTCTAACGATTTTTATTATAATACCAATGGGTTTAATATAATTGTAAGTTGTGAGCACCTCCCTTCATAACATGGGTTAATAAAAACCCTATCACGTTACTAATTAATATAATCTGCTTTGTTTTTCTATAGCCTTATATATCAAGGCGTTGGATTTTTGTCTTTAAAATCAAGATGTTGATTTTGATAGTTAAACAAAGAAATGTCATATCACCCTGTATTTTTATTGTCAAGGACTTTTGCCAATCAAAAAATCATTGGAAATAAATATTTACAATATGCTACATTTAGTAACATACTGGTAATTTCATCATATTAAACACCACATATTGTAACATGATAAATCGTATTTATTATCAAAGATCTAAATAATTTTATGTTTATTTCTTTACCAAAGGAGTCAAAAAGTATAAAATTATATTTTGTTTGGCAACTGTTTATTTCATTAGATCATTAATTATAGAGTCAATCCGATAAAAACTGCAAGGCACATGCCATTGAATTGATTGGTTGATATACTTTGTAACTAATACAAATAATTTATATATCAGCATTGATTTGATGTTTTGATTTTTCGGGCATGTGTCCGTTTTTTTTACAACATGTAAAACTTAACTATTAATAAAGGTATCAGGATTAAATATGGAAGAAAACATACTACAACTGTTTCCGGGTGATAAATTCCGATTCACATGCAAAAGTTCATTATCGTGTTTTAATGAATGCTGCCGTGATCTCAACCAGTTTCTATACCCGTATGATATTTTACGTCTTAAAAATAATCTTGGAATATCTTCCGGAAATTTTTTGGGAAAATACACTGTTTTTCATACCGGTCCTGAAACCGGTCTTCCGGTTGTATCACTTAAGACAGATAAAGATTTGGAATTAAAATGTCCTTTTGTAACGCCTTCCGGATGCAAAGTGTATAAAGACCGGCCATCTTCATGCCGCACATATCCTTTATCAAGGCTGCTATCCCGCAACAGGGAAACAGGCAGGCTTTCCGAATATTTTATGCTTTTTAAAGAACCCCACTGCTTAGGTTTTGATAACGGGAAAGAACGGACAGCCAACGAATGGATTAAGGACCAGGGTACAGAGCCTTATAATGAAATGAACGATATGATGATGGAAATAATAAGCCTTAAAAATCAGAAATTACCAGGCGAACTGGACATGAAATCAAGCTATATGTTTCGTATGGCTTTATATGATCTTGATGCATTCAGAACATATCTTTTTTCCGATGAAAATATGATTAATTATATTGATAATAATGACATGAACGCCGCCGAACAGGATGACGCAGAGCTGTTAAAAATTGCTTTTAAATGGGTTAAAAAAGAAATTTTTCTTTCAACATAAAAGGGGATTTTTCTTCATGAAGACTGAAAACAAGGTAGCTCTTGTACTTGGATCAATAAAAGGAATCGGCAAAGGCATAGGACTATTTCTTGCCAAAAAGGGAATCAGAGTTGTCCTTAACTATTTTGACTGGGAAGAGTCTCTTGATGAACTGAAAAAGGATCTTGAAATAATTTCCACCCCTTATTCGATTGTTAAAACGAATCTTCTTGAAACAGATAAAATACAAGATCTTATCAAAACGGTTATCAATGATTTTGGCCGCCTTGATATACTGATAAACAACATTGAGCGGGGAGGATGGCCTGTTGTTCATGGGCCATATACCTGCGACCAGTGGGATCTTGAAATGGCAACAACACTTCGGGCCAAACAATGGGTGTTCGAAAGTTCGCTTCCTTATTTAAAAGCATCCGGAGATGCTATTGTAATTAATATATCTTCCATAGCGGGCATAGTCGGAAGATCTGGCCCGCTAAGCTATATTTTTAATGAAGGTTATTCTGCTGCAAACCGGGGGATTTCGCTTTTGACTGAAACATGGGCTCGCAGAGGTGCGCCTGAAGTTCGAGTTAATGAAATCATGTTGGGAATTATTGAATCCCGTCATGGCGAAAACACGAGAGGATGGGGCTTGCTTACGGATGCACAGAAGCAGGATATCATAAACCACATTCTGATTGGAAGAACAGGAACTATAGATGATGTGGTAAAGGCGGCTTGGTTTTTGATAAATGATGCGCCTTTTATGTCAGGCAGCGTAATCAGATTAGACGGTGGCTATATTCTCGGCGGAGAAAAAGTAGCTCCAATGCCAAAAGGCGTTCTCTGATATTCATCATAAATATCGGATCGTTTTAGGCTGATAGCGTTTTATTATACCCCCTTTTCTCACTATCCATGGTACAACACATTTTTTATCCCAACCCTCTTAAGGGCAGGACTTGTTCCTTATCTGCATGTTATTATGCTTGACATACAATGCTATTCTTGCTACGAATTTTTAAGATACCCTATCATCAGGAAATGATACGGTTTAAAAGAAAACAAGCAGGAAAACAAGGATGAAGAAATATTATATCTGTGCTGCAGCGGCTTTGGCCTTTCGGGTCCATTGACGTTCAGCTGCTTTTACTTATAACGAGAATAAGAGACTGAATGCCATGGGCCGAAACTCCGGTCTGTGGTTTTTCTTGCCCGGATCGGATGATCCGGGTTTTTTGTTATATTCTCCATGATTATAGCATTTTTCATAATAATATTCTGATTGCCTGGTTGTAATTGGGTATTGGTCTCACATACTGAAACTTTAATAAGGAAATAAGAATGGAATCTAAAATTCGTTTTGCCGACCGCATGAACCAGCTTCCGCCCTATCTGTTCGGAATGATCAATAAGCTTAAGATGGAAAAACGATGGAATGGATATGACGTGATTGATCTGGGGATGGGCAACCCCATCGATCCTGCCCCGAATCAGGTTACGGAAAAGCTCTGTGATGTAGCGATTGACCCGAAGACACACAGATATCCGGTTGCCGGAGGCATGAAGAATCTGAAACGGGAAATAGCTCTTTATTATGAGCGCCATTATAATGTTTCCCTGAACGGAATTGATGATGTAATTTGCACTATTGGTTCCAAAGAAGGAATCTCGCATCTCTGCCTTGCACTGCTTGGTCCGGGAGATACTGTACTGGTTCCAGCGCCCGCCTTTCCTATTCATGTTTATGCAGCAGTGATTGCCGGAGCCGGAGTTTTGCGGATCACTCTTGACTCCGAAGAAGAATTCCTCAGACAGCTGACAAGAATGTGCAAAGCTCTTTATCCAGGCCCAAAACTATTGATGCTTAACTATCCTCACAATCCGACCGGAATCATTGCATCAAAGGACTTCTTCGGAGAAATTGTCAAGCTTGCCAATCAGCATAACTTCATGGTGATAAATGATTTCGCCTACTCAAAGATTACTTATGACGGCTATGTGGCGCCAAGTTTTCTCGAAATTCCGGGTGCAATTAAGGTCGGGGTGGAATTCGGGTCATTTTCCAAATCGTACAACATGGCAGGCTGGCGTCTCGGATACTGTGTCGGCAACAAAGAAATGATCGATGGACTTGCCAAGATCAAGGGATATTACGATTACGGAATCTTTTCGGCGATTCAGGTTGCCGGGATTGTAGCGATGCGCGATTGTGATGATAATATCAGAGAGCAGGTAGCAGTCTATCAGAAACGCCGGGACGTTCTTTGCGACGGACTGGTCCGCATGGGATGGTCTGTACAGGTATCAAAGGCAGGTATGTTTGTCTGGGTTGCCATCCCCGAACCTTACTCAAAAATGGGTTCCGTAAGATTTGCGATGGAAATGATGAACCGGGCCAACGTTGCTGTTGCACCAGGCGCAGGTTTTGGGGAAGAGGGGGATGGTTATCTGCGTCTTGCACTGGTGGAAAATGAAAACAGAATCAAGCAGGCTTTGAAGCAGATGCGTCGCGCACTGTCGGAAATAGACCAGGAGATATCCGCAGGAACATTCAAACCGGAAATAACCGATACCGGCCAATAACCTTATTTTTATAGCAATTGTCATAATAATATCCGGTTGCTTTGTTGTAATTGGGCATGGATACATATCCATGCCCAAATGGAACAGATTTATGACAAATGCTATAGGATTAACTCTGATAATCCCATATTCCTTTTAAGGTCGGTAGTACAAGAGCTTTTTTCAATTGTTTTAAAAAAAGGCTTCTATGTATTTCTTTTGCTCCGAAACGTTTAAGATGATCGGTTGCAACCTGGCAGTCGATAAAATCAAAGGCTTTATTTTCAAGATATTGAGAAAGCGCAACAAATGCAACCTTGGAGGCATTCGCCTCAAGGGAAAACATGGATTCACCGAAAAAACATCTTCCCAGAGAAACTCCGTAAAGTCCGCCTGCAAGCTTATTATCTTTCCATGCCTCCACCGAATGCGCATAACCTGATTTAAATAGCATGCAATATGCTTCTATCATATCAGGCACAATCCAGGTTCCTTCGTTTTTTTTTCTTCTTACGCCGGCGCACAAATTTATGACCTGTTCAAATGCCATATCGAAAGTTATATGGAAAACATTTTTTTTAATTATTTTATGAAGACTTTTTGAAATTCTGATTTCATCCGGATATATAACAAGACGGGGATCAGGCGACCACCAGAGTATGGGTTCATCTTCCGAATACCACGGGAATATGCCGAGATTATAAGCAAGAAGGAGGCGCTTTTCGCTAAGGTCGCCTCCTATGGCAACTAAACCTTCTTTGCCTGAAAGCTGAGGAGGAGGAAAAATTATTTCTTTGGTAAGACGATAAACAGGCATTGATTGTTAAAGCCGTTCGGAATTATTCTTCCGTTTAAGAAGATTTAAAAGCAAAAACAGGCTTCTCATTTTCAAGATCAAGACTCACGCTTCCGCCTTTTTTAAGTTTTCCGAACAGTATTTCATCCGAAAGAGAATCTTTAATTTCAGTCTGAAGAACTCTTCCAAGAGGTCTTGCTCCATATCTCAAATCATGCCCTTTTTTTGCAAGCCAGGTTCTTAAGCTGTCTGAATATGACAGAGAAACTCTCTTTGCTGCAAGCTGCTCTTTAAGCTCATTCATAAACTTATCTACAACCATCTCCATTATATCAAGAGTTAACGGATTAAAATTGATTATATCATCAAGACGGTTTCGAAATTCCGGGCTGAAAATATTTTCGATTGCTTTTTTCCCTTTGCTTTCAGGATCATACTTTACTTCGCCGAAACCTATTGTATGGGCGCTCATTTCACGGGCACCGGCATTTGATGTCATAATGATTATAACATTTCTGAAGTCAGCTTTTTTACCGTTATTGTCGGTAAGTGTTGCGTGATCAAGAACCTGAAGAAGAATATTATAAATATCAGGATGTGCTTTTTCTATCTCGTCAAACAGCAACACGCAATGGGGATTTTTACGTATTCCATCGGTCAAAAGTCCGCCCTGGTCAAAGCCGATATAACCGGGCGGCGCTCCTATAAGGCGGGCTACAGTATGCTTTTCCATATATTCGCTCATATCAAACCGCATGAATTCTATTCCCATGATGCCTGCAATCTGTCTTGCAACTTCTGTTTTGCCGACTCCGGTTGGACCTGTGAAAAGAAATGATCCTATCGGATGGCAGGCAATTCCAAGCCCCGCTCTTGATCGCTTTATTGAAGTAACAAGAGATTTTATAGCGTCATCCTGCCCGAAAACCACTTTTTTTATGTTGTTTTCAAGATGCTCAAGCCTTGAACGGTCTGATGCCGATACGCTTTGTTCAGGAATCCTGGCCATTTTTGCCACTATTTTTTCAATATCGGAGGGTTGTATTTTTTTTCTGCGTACAGGATCTGAAAATCTTACAAAAGCCCCGGCCTCATCTATCACATCTATAGCCTTATCAGGCAGGTATCTGTCGTTTATATATTTTGCAGAAAGTTCGGAGGCAGCTTTAAGTGAGGCATCAGTGTATTCAATGCCATGATGCGCTTCATAATGGCATTTTAAACCTTTTAATATCTTTATGGTTTCAGGAACCGTGGGTTCAGGAACTTCAATTTTCTCAAAACGCCGGGATAATGCCCTGTCTTTTATAAAATAATTTTTATACTCCTCGTGGGTAGTGGAGCCGATACATCGCAATTCTCCTGAAACAAGAGCCGGTTTTAAGATATTGGATGCATCCATTGAACCGCTGCTTGTTGACCCTGCTCCCACAACTGTATGAATTTCATCTATAAACAATACAGAATTTTTTCTTTCCTTAAGCTCCGAAATAATTCCTTTCATCCGCTGTTCAAAATCTCCCCTGAATTTTGTTCCGGCAAGAACAGCTCCCATATCAAGAGAATAAATATTAACGTTTTTAAGCGATTCAGGGACATCTCCTATTAATATTTTCTGGGCAAGCCCTTCTGCAAGAGCGGTTTTTCCAACTCCGGGATCTCCTACAAAAATTGGATTATTCTTTCTTCTCCTGCACAGAACCTGTAAGGTACGTTCTATCTCAAGATCGCGACCAATCACAGGATCAAGCTTTCCTTCCGTTGCCATTTTAATAAGATCAATTGTAAATGATTCGAGAAAATCCGATTTCTTCTTCTTGTCAGCCTTATCGGTTTTGGCAAAACCGCCATCTCCCTGTTTTAAAGAAGGTTTCAAAATATTATGGGAAATATAGTTTAAGACATCGAGACGCGTGATACCTTCAAGTGTTAAAAAATATTCTGCATAAGAATCTTTTTCGTCAAAAAGGGATACCAGAATATCACCTATTTCAACTTCCTGTTTTTCAGCGGAACGGGCATGATTAAAGGCTCTTTGTATTACCCTCTGAAATCCGGTTGTTTGCTGCAACACGTATTTTGCTCCTTCAGGGGCGGTTTCTACCCGCATTTTGAAGAAATTTTCAAGGGAATTATAAAGGTTTTTTACATTGCCGCCGCAATTTTCAATTATTTCGATTCCTGTAGAATCATGTAAAATTGCAAACAGAAGATGTTCTGTGCCTGCAAATTCATGGCGTCTTTTTTTTGCTTCCTTTACAGCAAGTCCAAGAGTTGCGCTTAGTTCCCTGCTAATCATTATATTACCCCTTCTCAATTGAACATCTGAGTGGAAATCCTCTGTCACGGGATAGAGAATGCACCGAATTCATTTTTGTTTCCGCTATTTCGTATGTATACAAACCGCACACTCCCATTCCCTGCCTGTGAACATTCAGCATGATCTGTATAGCTTCTTCAATAGATTTATAAAATACTCTCATAAGTATTTCAACGACAAAATCCATAGTGGTATAATCGTCATTATGAAGCAAAACCTTAAACATCGAGGGCTCTTTTATTTCCTTCCTTGTTTCGGAGGTAATGCTTTCTTCGATTTCCGGACTTATATTGTTTCCCATAAATTAAATATATTAAGCAACTTGCAATAATGACACAAACCGGCTTCGATATCCCGGATATGTGTGTATGAATCAAAATAATGGACTTTTTACAGGTCCATCTATTATATAATGAATTTAATTTATAATGATCGTTTCATTTTAAAATAACGATTGTCAGCCAAAAAGTCAAATAATGATAATAATCCCGGTAGCTGATATTAGCTTTAAGCATTATTTTTCAGGAGAATGGCCATATATAAACAGACCAGGGGGTATGAATTAAGCGGAATTCAATTCCTCTTTTATGTTGAACGGAAGGCACGCAGGGCATCCGGCAATAGGAAAACAATTGTCACCTCAATGCGGACATTACTGATCACACCTGAAAATTCCGGCAGTAAATTCAAAACTGGCCGGTTTTAAGCATCACAAGTGTGCACGCCTCCTCAGTTACGATTCCCTTTTGATCCAGGATTTCCCGAAGAGGCAAATTTTCAGCTCCCGGATTAAAAACCACACGTTTTGGCTTTAGTGCAAGTATATCGTCTTTAAACGAAGTGGATACTTTTTCAGAAATATATAAAGTGATTGTATCAATTGCATCCTTGATATCGGAGAGCTTGTGAGCTGCAGGAAGCCCTCCGATAGTGTCAAAAGCAGGATTTACCGGGATTACATGATGCCCATATTCAGCAAGCAGGCAAACCGTCTGGTTTGAATAACGTTCCTTCTTGGGGCTTGCTCCAAGAACAACAACAGTTTCTTTTTTTTCAGTCATAAATATTTACCTTTTTATTTCCCGGCGCCAGCTGCCAGCATACGCTCTATTATTCCAAAATCGCCAACAATCTGGTCTATGCGGTCTCTTTTTGTGTACATATCCCAAAAAGATTCGGCTATACTGTATGCTGATATAATCGGCATTGGGGACTGGGGTGAAGGCGGCGGCGGAGATTTTGGAGGCTGTAAAGAACCGTCTCCCTTGTCTACAATACCGGCGATAAGCACCATACCTGCATAAATCCCGTCTTTTCTTAAAGCATTGTGAAGTGAGTGCACATAACTGCGGATACCGCTTTGAGCCATTGCAAAGTTTGAGCTGAACGGCACCGGCTCAATAGCAGAAGCAGCAGATGTAAACAATAATCCGCCATTGCCCTTTTTAATCATGCCCGGCAATACGGCCCGAACCGCGGTAACCGCACCGAGAGCAACTTCCATGTGAGGACGCACATTCTCAACCGTAATGTTAAGAGGCGTTGCCAATAATTGAGGATCTGTTGAGGGGCTGTATTCAAGAATATCGATTGATCCGAATCTCTTCTGAGCCTTTTCAATGGCTGATGCCAGACCTTTAATATCTCCGGCATCGGCTGCAAACCCTTCTGCTTCAACTCCATTATCTTTTAGTTTAGATACACAGGCATCAAGATTAGCCTTTGTGCGGGAAATTAATGCTGCACTAAATCCTTCTTTACCAAAACGGTGTGCAACATGTAAACCAATACCGGGGCCGGCCCCTATTACCATTATTGTCTTTTGCATGTTTTACTCCTTATTGACTTGCTTGTGAAATTAGAGATAAATCTTTGAACCATGAAGCCATAAGCATCAGCTGGCGGCATATGGTTTTTCACTTGCCTGCTGTTTTACTAAATTTTCCAGCACGAAACGCCTTTATATACTTACGGCAATATTCATCTTCTCCTTTCAGTACAGACGAGGCAAACAAAGTAGCCATCATTTCCTTGTCCCGTACATTCAGCATAACAGCATCTGTTTCAAGACCTAAAATCATAGAAAGAAATGTTCTGTTCACAAGGCCTCTCATCGGCATTCCAAATGCAACATTTCCAATAATAGTGAAAGTTCGCACCTCCGGGAATCTGTCGCGCATCATACGATGCGTATCCATTGTCACCTTCCCGGCCTTCCAATCAACTGAGACTGTCATAACCAGTGGATCAAGATACAAAGATTCAGGTTTTATACCTGCCAATTTAGCCTGTTTGACAATGACCTTCGCCATTTCCAGTCTGCCTTCAGGGTTATCAGGGATTCCTTTTTCACTCATACATAAGCCAACAAGACCGCATTCGAGTTCGGCAGCAAGAGGAAGCAGTTTATCAAGGCTTTTCTTTTCAGCGGTAACGGAACTTAAAATCAGTTCCGGCCCCTTATATACTCTAACAGCTTTAAGCAAGGAGTCCGGATTGGCGCTATCCAGCACAAGAGGAACCTGAACTGCATTCTGGACGGTCTTGACAAGCCAGGTCAATTCATCGCCTTCATCACGCCCGCCTAATCCGCCGGCATTTACATCAAGCATCATGGCTCCGCATTCCACCTGGAATTTAGCCAGTTCGGTTATAAATTTTTCATCATGAGCTGCTATAGCCTGACTGACAGCAGGGACAGTTGCATTAAGAGATTCACCGATAATAATCATAAATATTCCTTTCTATTATAAACCCGGCAGAGTATTGTACCCATAAGCGCTGAGAAATATATAGGGGTGTAAAACCCAGCTCTACATAAAGTTAATAGTTTACAAAACATAAAATAGGGCGGCATTTTATATGCCGCCAAATGCCACCGGTAATTATATTATTTTCTCCCGGATCAGGTATTTTAGAATATGATCTGCAAGCTCATCAGAAGACCCGTCAAGCACATCGCTTGCTTCTTTAGAGCTGCCGCCTCCTCCGGTCATCATAAGTTTCAACCTGTCTGTGGCGGACAAATTACTGTCGGGAGCAAATGTTTTTCTTGTCTTGGGCCTGGGCTGAGAAAATTTCAAAACATTCGTCAAACCTTCAGCATTTCCGGCAAATGAAGCCGCATCCAGTATTTCTATATTTGTTTTTTCCGCTAAAAGTCTTCTGGCAAGAGCAGGATATCTTGGATCATTAAGCGCCATTTCCGTTGTGAACAAAACAGGCAAATCGCATTCTATTTCCTCGCGATCTCCTTTTCCCAGGTATCTTTCTGCAGCAGCTTTTTTTTCGTTTAAAAAAAGTTTGAGTTTTACAATTCCCGATACCTGGGGAATATGAAGTTTTTCCGCCAGAAATGAGCCTACCTGCCCTCCATTGCTATCCATCGATTTTTTTCCACAAAGAATTATATCATAACCGATTTTCTCAATCGCTTTCGCTAAAACCTGTGATATTAAGCTGGGATCGGTGCCATCATAATTTAAACGGATCATCCTGTCTGCACCCATTGCAAAAGCATACTTAAGGGCATTTTCCGCCTCAGCTCCGCCTGCACTAATAGCAATAACTTCGCAATCGCCTTCGCTTTCCCTGATCCTGATTGCCTCTTCTACTGCGACTTCATCATATGGATTAAGCATGGAAACCATTTTTTCGGGATCAATTTCACCTGTTGCAAGATCAATTGCCGTAGGATCATAGATATAGCCGATCTGTTTTACGCAAACAACTATTTTCATAAGATATCTCCCGTTATCACATTACAGCACTGCCTGCTTCACAAGTTCGATTAAATTAATAAGCTTAAAAGTGTACCCAAGACCTTCCTGTTTAATTGCGCTGTCAAACATAATGTCACAATGCGGGCAAGCAGTAACAATTCCTTGCACCTTTGTATTAACAGCCTCCCGGATTCTTAATCCTTCCATCCTTTTGCCCGTGGAAACCCCGCGCCACATGTTTCCGCCTCCGGCGCCGCAGCAGAAACTGGTTTCTTTAACTTCAAAATCAGCTCCCAGGGCAGGATATTTCATTTTTGAAAGTATTGAAACAATGGGGGCAATGGGTTACAAGCTTTTTTACACCGTATTTTTTCATTGTTTCTATATTTTTTAAGGCCAATTGCCGGAAAAGATATTCATTGCCGATTCTGCGCGCCGGATCACCGCAACAAAACTCCTCTTTGCCTAAAATTCCAAAACTGACACCGGCTTTTTCAAAAATCCTGGCAACTGCATTTGTTGTGTTTTTACTTCTTTCATCATATGTAGCGCCAATACACCCGGCCCAGAACAGTATTTCAGGTGTATCATTACCTGTTTGATATATTTTATTGATCTTTAGATTAGACACCCAGCCTTCCCTTGTAACCTTTCCCTTTCCTTTGGGATCTCCGAAAATTTCCAGATTTTTAAAAATCTGTTTGAATTCCGATGGGAAGTTACTTTCAGTAAGCACGGCATTCCGGCGCATTTCAACGATTTTCAACATAGGTTCAATAAATACCGGACAATGTTCGATGCAGTTAAGGCATGTGGTGCATTCCCATATTTCATCATTGGAAACAGATCCTCCGATAAGGGCATTGTTGCTTGCGGAAGGAGTTTCCATATGCTTTTTCAAATTCTGAACAAGGCTTTTTGGATTAAGATTCTTTTCGCTGATAAGCGCAGGACAGTTCTCCTGGCATCTTCCGCAACGCGTACAGGCATCAAGCTCCAGCAAATGTTTAAATGTAAAATCATTAATTCTTCCGACGCCATAAGTATCGGAAGCAGAAATATCCAATACCGGCAAAGCCCCTTTAGTCTCCAGATTTCTGTAAAATATATTAAGAGAAGATGTAAAAGCATGAAGAAGTCTTGAATAGGGAATATAAGCTAATAATAAAAGTCCGATAATCGCATGGCCCCACCATAATGCATTAAGACAGACTTTAAGACCATCTTCCCCTTTTACAAACAGTTTTAAAACCCAGGCGAGTGAAGAAGCCACAGGAGCCCAGCACATCCATTCCGATCCGTAAAGTTGATTACGGATTCCGGTAACCAGAAAGCCAGTAAAAAAGACTAAAACAAGAAATAAAAGCGATAAGGCATCAGAGGGGGTGTTGTCCAGTTCCTTCGGTTTCAGGACATATCTTCTGTAAGCTAACATCCCTGCGCCGATTAAACCGATCAGGCCGGAAATATCCAGCAATAACCGGAAGTAGGGATAAAAATGATTATCTATAATTCTTACTCCCCACAAAGGCAGAACAACATACTCCTGAATAAGTATAAATATAACAGCCAGGCCTATTAATGTAAAAGACCAGACCAAAAGAAGATGACCATGTCCTGCAAAAGACTTTTTCAGGATATTATCCTGTCCGAAAACATTTACAAACAGGCCGTCCCACCTCTTGCTCAGACGATCCGTTTTCAAACATGGCTTTCCCCTGCTCCAAAGCCTGTATCTGAGGAAAATACCGAGAAAAATGGTGAGAATAACCAATCCTGACAGAGCGTAAAAGAGTTTTTCCTTTTGGGTTATCGGGAATCTATATCCGTTTTCCGCAAACTGCATTCCCGTATCATTCAATTCACCACTGGCAGGATCATCATGGCACATGGTGCAATCGGAACCGGCCACACGAAAAGAATAGTATTCAGTTGCATGGGCTGAAGACAAGGAAAGAAAAATGAAGAAAAGAAAAATGATCAGTGACTTAACCGCGTTCATTGGTTGCATAAATCTATCTCCGGAATAAAGTAAAACTGCTAACTGCCGGTTTGTTTATGGATTTTTATCTTATCAATAACAGCAGGGATTATCTCTTTAAGATCTCCTTTTACGCCCAGATTCGCAACTTCAAAAATGCGGGCTTTCCCGTCATTATTGATTGCGATTATCATCTTGGAGTCCTTCATTCCATCAGTAAATTCATAGGCTCCGGAGATTCCGCAGGATATAAGCATGTTGGGTAACACTGTTTTACCGGTCAGGCCGATTTGCCTCTCAAAAAGGTATTAAACCTTTGTCAACAGCAACTCTTGTTCCTCCTATGGTTGCTCCTAAAAGATCAGCCAGCTCATGTGTAACAGGAAGAGTTTCGGAATCCACTCCATTTCCAAGGGCAAGAATCAAGTCCGCCTCATCCACTCGTATTGTCTTTGGGTCGCCTTTAATAAATTTATTGTACCGGACGCGCTTAACGTTTTCGTCTAATTTAATCTCTGTTTTTATAACAGCAGGCTCCACAATCTTTTTGGGTTTAACAATATCAGTCTCGCCGGGTGGAAGAGTTATAATCAGGGGTCTTGCCGCAGCAGGTTTAACATCCGCATACAGACGGTCATTGTAAACGGATTTTGTAACCTGGAAGTTTTCGCTGCTCCCACCTATCTTTTTTATTTCGGTTATGCACGGAAGTCCATACCTTGCTGCAATTCTCGGAGCCAGCTCCGAGCCTGTCGGCGTTGCTCCCATCATCAATACGGATGGCTGGTATATTTCTATTAAACCACCCAAAATTGAAACGTAAGCATCCAGATTGTATTCGGACAACTGCATGCCATCAGCAAGATATATCTTTTCAGCTCCGAACTCAGCAAGACGGGGAATAAAGTTTTCAACCTGATAACCCAAAAGGCACACACATAACTCTTCCCTGAGCCTGCGGGATAGCTTCTGCCCTTCGCTCAGCAATTCCAGAGTAACGTTTTTGGTAGTGTATAATATTTTGTGTAAATTTTAAAAGGGTATAAAAAAGGGCGCTTTTCCTTTAAAAGGATTTTAGGCAAAAACACCAAAAAAAAGGAGAAGCACCCATGAAAGTGGAAATTAGCGTACCAGAGGTTGTGAGCATTTTCAAGGAAATCCAGCAGAAACCGGAGAATATTTTTGAGATGATCCGCGTAGAGATCAAAGAGAGCGTTGGTCAATATCTGACCAAACTGATGGATTTGGAGCGCACCGAATTTCTTGGGCGGCAATGGTATGAGCATGCTCAAGGAGATGTGAATCATCGCAATGG
>NZ_JBAMMY010000133.1:0-2885 GCF_051233685.1 Desulfobacterium sp. N47 | reverse complement strand
CCATGGTGATGTCAAACCCAATGCCAACTGAAATAGTTCCGTATCTCTCATAGTAATTTGTCTCAACCTCCTCTATCTCTTGATGACTGATATCTATCATGTCTTGAATCGGATTACCCATACTTTTTAGCGAGGAGCCAAAAAATTTATTGATTTAATTAAGGCAAAGAGTTAGCGGGATTTATATATTGATGTTGATTATTAAAATTGTATGATTTGGCGTTGTTGGAACCGAAACAACGAGTGCATTCTCCATTGTTTGCAGCAGCAAAGGCTCTTGAATAAAAATTGATAAAAATCCTTACGGTGGAAGATTTCCCGTTGCTTGCAACGTAGAATCTTCAATAAATAATCCGTTATCTCATTTTCTTGATTTTTATTATCTATAGAATGAGACCATTGAAAAATGTTCAATTTTACTCAAGTTCAAGGAAGGTGAAAATTTTAACCACAGGAATACATCGGGTATTTCGAGGATAGCGCTAAAGCTTCACTGCGTGCGAAATTTGAACCTGACGAAAAAATAGTGAAAAATTCATCCTTCCACATGATTCAAATAAATTGAATGATCAACGGAACTGGTGAATAACTTGTTAAGTTTGTGAATCGCAGGAGTCAATCGCAGAGGAGTTCCTATGAACAGTTTCGTAAACTACTCGAATTATCGAATAGTGCTGACCGATCCAGCAACAACCTCGGGCATTATATTCATTATTCTGCTGATAGTCGTAGGAATTACATGTAAGAAAACCGGATATGACTTTTTCGACATCCCAACGACTACTTCATTAAGAGGCGTAGCCGTACTTTTTCTGCTTTTTGGGCATTTGTCCATAATGTGTTTACAACACCAAATGTTTTTCAATATAGGTGGCTATTGGGCAGTAATCATTTTTCTCTTTATCTCTGGCTATGGGCTTTACCAGAGTTATCAATTAACTAATGCAAAAGCTGGGTTCTGGAAGACACGAATTCTAAAACTCTACATACCTCTTTGGATAACGTTAGCACTCTTTATTATTCTGGATGATGTCCTTATCAATCTCCATCATCCACTACTAGAGATCATCCTCAATTTCCTGGGTTTCCATCTAAACGGCATACTGGTTCGTGTTAATGCAGTTGCATGGTTCGTCGAGTACGTTATGGTCTTGTACTTCATTTTCTGGATAGTATCGAAACTACCTTTTTCCGAAGAACTCAAACTAATCGTCCTATTTTGTTTGTGCTTCTCGGTTTATGCAATAATCCGATTGACGCCAATCAGGAATTACCATTCAATATGGCTTCAATATACGATTGTATTTCCCACCGGAGTTCTATTTGGTAAATACCGAAGCGTGATAAGAACCTTCTTACCAAGTAAGACCAGAAACCGTCTGTTTCTAATAGTCCCAATCTTCATTTCAATCGTAGTCTTCTACGGATGGAATGAAATCGTTCCCATTCGTAGTAGTGATGTTTTCAGACCAATAGCTTTAATACTCCCACTTGTGTTGGTATCAGCACTCATCGAAATGGTGAATTATCAAAGTGCATTCCTGTTATTCTTGGGAAGCTATTCGTATGAGATCTATTTGCTTCATGCACCTTTTATGGTCAAGTATGATTTTTTTCTCTACCGAAAGCCGCTTTTTGCCTACTTCTTTGCCTACCTCTTTGGTTTGATTATTCTCTCTTACATTCTGGCGAAGGTCTCGAATATGGTAAATGATGGTTTGTCTATGTTGCAAAGCAAGAAACATAACAAGGCAATCCTCGTGCCAAGATAAATCCGAATCGTCGGGATGAGACAGAAGGTCTTTGAAAAAGGACTAAACTGTTACGAACAATTCCCGCTTGCTTGCAATCAGGATCTTAGAGCCGTCCAGGTATTATTGCCAACAATTCCGTCCTTTTCGAGTCCGGTACTTTTCTGAAAATGCATTACAGCAAGTTCGGTTGCCGGCCCGAAATCGTGATCAACAGTAACGTCATAGCCTTTCGCCCTTAGCAATTCCTGCAAATCTCCAACCGCGTTGCCGAAAGAACCGCGCCTTAATACGACAGTACTTCCACCTTCGTCGGCAGCTACCCTCATACCATCAATAACAGCAAGAGCATCCTTTGCCATGCGGAGATATTTTCGCCGATCTTCGAGACCGTTGAGGCCGCCATTGACGAGCTTGGTTGCTTTAATCAGGTCATCAAGGTCAGCGGCTGAGTTAATCTTGCGGCTCTTCCAATATTCACAGGCAATCTTCAATGAAGTGGCAGGTTCGGAAGCAATTTCAGGATTGTCCTCCAAAGGCAAAGCAAGTTTTTCACCGATTGTGCGGTAATTGTCTCGTCCGGTAAGCTGGATCAAACCCCTCCCCTTATAGCGTTTACCATCTCCAGGTTGAATGTTCCCGAGCTTTCTACTCCCTTCATAGGCAGCTCCGGAAGCAAATTCTTCAGTGGTACGAAAACCTGCACACTCATGTGTTACCTGCCCCATGAAATGAGCGATTCGCAATTTTGTATTTATTTCATACGCATCAAGTGTTGGAGCAAAAATTGCCGATAACGCACCGACAATTCGCGCTTGAGCAGCAGCCTTATTTCCCGAAAACCGGGGTGCAACTTTAAGAATAAAATCACCATCAACTGATATCATCTTTTCATCCTCCCATAATATTATTTAAAAATATCAATTAGTACTTCAAGTTTTGGCAAATGAAAATCTACCCTCAGAGCGGAAAATTAAAACCGATATCTATTACTTTAACTAAAGTTTCACTGTTTTTGAAGCCGTTCAAACATGGTTTTAAAATTTTGCGATATTTTTTCACAAAACATAAAAAGATGGCATGTAAAATGCATTGCAATTTATATACCAAGTATTTCAAGCACTTACGTCAACT
>NZ_JBAMMY010000130.1:0-135430 GCF_051233685.1 Desulfobacterium sp. N47 | reverse complement strand
ATTGTCAAAAACTCGGCATTTATTGCCTTTTGTGGTTCTCCAATGAAAATCGGAGCCCTTAAGTCCGCTCTATTGCCGGGATTTCAACTGTTGACCTGTTTAACAAGCCGCCTTTAATCGTTTTGAAATTAGCTCATTTGTCATAATAATATTTCGATTGCTTGATTGTAAATTGGGCAGCAGATTTTATTCCTGCGGATAGTATACGTACCCATACCCAATCGGAACACTTTTATGACAATTGCTATACATTTTAACTTTGGGCGCTAAAAAGCCACTAAATATGCACTTTGTTTTTCGTGCATAAAAGACAGGAGTACATCATGGCTAAACCATTAAGAGTTTTTGTATCCTACTCTCATAAAGATAAGAATTATTGCTCGACACTGCTTGAATACCTTAAATTATTAGAAAAAGAAGGCTTGATTACTGTTTGGCATGACGGGGAAATTTTGCCGGGTTCAGAATGGAATGTTGAAATTAAAAAGCGGGTAAATGAAGCCGAAATAATCCTGTTGCTGGCATCCAATGCTTTTCTTGTTTCCGATTATATTGAAAGGATTGAAATGGAACAGGCTTTATCACGCCATAAAGCCAATATATCCCGTGTCATTCCGGTTGTAATAAAATCCTGTGCATGGCAAGCTAGCCCTATTGGGAAAATTCAGGCTTTACCTGTCGACGATGACGGAAAAATTAAGCCTGTAACAAATTGGGATGATGAAAATGAAGCGTATTTTAATGTACAGGAAGGTATCAGAAAGGCCATTATTTTTTTGGGTTCTCAAAATCAGCCGCAGCCCGGCAACAATAATAAACCACGACAGCCCATTGAGCCCCCACCGCCAACTACCTATGAAGACGAATATTATAAGCTATACGGTTTGCGCGGTTTGAGGGTTAGCTCTCTGATCCAGAATTTTGATGTTAAAAGAACAGCCGGAGCGCACAATATAAATGCGGTTCAGTTTTACTGGGCTGATTCTTTGTTCGCAAATACAATAAGTGCTGAAAATATTAAAGACGGAAAAACTTTAAGAGTCCGATTTGATCACAAAGGCGGATGGGGCTGCAACATTGCGATTCGTTGTCAGGATGGAATGGCATGTCACAATAAAAACAGATCGCGATATTTGATCTTTGATGCACGAATTCCATTGGAAGAAATACAGGATAGTATAAAATCTGAAACACTGAACGAAGTTGGTATCTCCGTGCGCATCGTTAACGGCCGCATGCAACACTGGGAGTATGCGTTTAATCCGAGGGAATATATCATCTGCTCCGTCAGAAAAAATGAGTGGGGAGGCGAACCGGTAAAGATTGATTTATCCGATAACCTCCTTTGGCATCAGTTTACATCCGATGGGAATATTAAACTTGATCCGGACGGGCCGGACTTCTCAGTTATTGCAGCTGTAATATTGAAATTCGGCAAGGTTCCTCAATTTCCTACCGAACCAGAACCGGGCAGAGGAATAATTGATATAAGGGCATTACAACTTATTGATATTTAATTTGAGAGACAAACAGATACCGGACAAAACAGGTAACATCATGTTAATAATTCATAATGAATTACTGCTTGATTTCATCAGATCGAAGTATACCTCTGATGATATTAAAGATCTCTATGATTTTTTGCGTTTTAAAGGAGTGCTTCGCTTTGAGCCATTAGACAATGGTCTTTTTCCTGCCGCAAAAGTAGAAGGGGAAACGCTTTATACCGGTTATACGAGCGTTTGGGTCAGGGATAATATTCATATAGCGCACGCACATTTTATCTCAGGCAAAAGAGACACAGCTATAAAAAGCATTACTTCATTAATGGCGTATTTCAGAAATCACAAGCATAGATTTGATGAAATAATAGCCGGAAAAACCAACTATCATAACCCGATGAATCGCCCTCATATCCGCTTTAATGGAAACAACCTTGAAGAAATCAACCAGAAATGGGCTCATGCACAAAATGATGCTTTGGGATATTTTTTATGGCTTTATTGCAAACTGGCCATTGAAGGTGCTGTGCATCCAAAAGCTGAGGATGTGGATATATTGTTGCGTTTTCCACATTACTGGCAGGTTATCGGTTACTGGAATGATGAGGATAGCGGCCATTGGGAGGAAACCCGTAAAATTTCGGCTTCAAGCATTGGCGTAGTGGTTGCGGCTTTACAGCTTCTGAAACAATATCTGACAGTTTATTATGAATCATGCGCCAAACCCGTTTCATTAGATTTGATACAAAACCTGATAGATAAAGGCAGGAAAAAACTTAATCAAATTCTTCCGGCCGAATGTCTGCAGGCTGATCATAATCAATACAGGCGGTATGACTCCGCATTACTTTTTCTGATTTATCCTTTAAATATTGTAAGCGATACCATGGCTGATCAAATTCTTGATGACGTAATCAGCAACTTACAGGGAGATCATGGTATCCGACGCTATTTGGGAGATTCTTATTGGTCTGCCGATTACAAGAAACAATTAGCGCCGGAATCACGCACCATCGATTTCAGCGATGATCTCTCAGCAAGAAATTCATTGCTTAAGAAAGGGGAAGAAGCTCAATGGTGCATATTTGATCCTGTTGTTTCGGTTATTTTTGGCCTGAAATATCAACAAACAAAGCACAAGAAATACCTTGAGCAACAAACTCACTATCTCAACCGCTCTTTAGGGCAAATTACCGGATGCGATAACGGGATTGGTGAATTTCTATGTCCGGAAAGCTACTATTTAGAGGATGGCCGTTATATGCCCAGCGATCCTACCCCGCTATACTGGACTCAGGCAAATTTAATGTGTGCCCTCAAAACAATGGAAAACAGCCTGGAAAATTAATAACCATGCAGCTTTGTGGCCAATCATTAAAATTCACCGCTTAGGATCGGGTCCAATTTATTAAACAATATAAACAAAATGTGTTTTATGGATATTGAACTTGATAGACTGATAGAATGAACTATCTGCCGGCTTTTAGTGAGCTTTATGTTGTTTCCGATATACATATGGGTGGGCAACGCAACAATTCTGCTTGGCCATAAGATAAGAGCTATGCCGTAAAATGACTTTTTATGTTCTCAGGTTATTCTTCCCTTATCAACTTAAGAACTTACCAACTTATGAGCTATCTTTTTATTAACCCTGCCTAAACCGATACCTCTATTTCACTGTCAAAACCCAGATCGTCTATCATGACTTTTGCTTCTTGGGCAGTTTGTCCTGAAGTAGTGAGATATCCTGCTACAAATATTGAATTGGCTGCATATAAAGCAAGAGGCTGTAATGTGCGAAGATGATATTCACGCCCGCCTGCCGCACGTATTTCCTTATCAGGGTTAAGAAACCTGGCAAGGCTTAAGATTTTAAGGCAGCGTTGCGGAGTAAGATTCTGAGTGTGATCTTCAAAAGGTGTCCCTTTTATGGGAACAAGAAAATTAATTGGAATAGATTCGGCATTTATTTCACGTAAGGCCAAAAGCAAATCTATAATATCTTCATCTGTTTCTCCCTGACCCACAATACCACCGGAGCAGACTTCCAGTCCTGCTTTACGGCATATTGCTATTGTATCCAGCCTGTCCTGGTATGAATGGGTTGTACACATCTGCGGGTGGAAACGCTTGCTGGTGTTAAGATTATGATTTACACGGTCAAGCCCCGCCTCTTTCAGCTTTTTCGCCTTTTCCATGTTTAAAAACCCTGTGGAGCAGCAAAGTGATATATCCGATTGTTTCTTAACAGTGCTGATAATGTCACAAAGAGCATCAATTTCACTATCGGATGGTCCTGTTCCGCTAAGCGCCATACAATACCGTTTCGCATTTAATTTTGTTGCTTTGAAGGCCTCATCCACAAGTTTGTCTTTTGCCATTAAAGGATATTTTTTAATATCCGCTTTCGAAACCCTTGATTGAGAGCAGTAATGGCAATCTTCTTTGCATAATCCGCTTTTTGCGTTTGTCAGTAACTGAACATTTACAATGTTTTTAAAATAATGGAACCGAACGGTATAGGCAGAATCAAGAAGCGCCAGTATTTTTGTGTCAGGACAGTTTAATACCTGGCGGCATTGTTCGCGGGAAAGTATTTTTCCTGAAAGAGAAATTCCGGAAAATTCTCCAAAGTCAGTGTTTGGTGTGTTCATAATTTATTTCCATTTCTTCCCCCTTAAAAAAGGGGGTTCAAGGGGGTTGTTTTCCTTAATGCTTGCTATCCCATCAGCAAGCTTTTTGATAAAAAATGCTTTCTTTTCAATAAAGTCATCAGGGTTATCTTTTTTGAAATTATACATGGGAATATGACCCAGATAGGTAACCCGGCCCAAACCGGCGATAATTTCCGGACTGGAGGCGGCTGCTTCATCGTTTTCTTCTTTATCGCCGTTTGTTAAAAATCCTGCTATGGGAATGCCTTTATTTTTTAAAACACTGATTGTCAATAATGTATGATTGATGGTTCCAAGTGTTGGCCTGCTGACAATAAGAGCAGGAAGATTGAAGTCGGCTATAAGATCAAGCACAAGATAATTTTTGCTTAAAGGAACCATCACACCGCCAATACCTTCTACTATCAGTGCGGAATATTTTTGTTTTAAGAGTTCAAAGGCTTTTTTGATTTTTACCGGATCTACAGGCTTTTTCTCAAGCTCTGCGGCAACCACAGGAGCTAAAGGTTTTTGATAGCGAACCGGACAATGAAGATCATGTTCCATTTTAATCCCTGTAAATTTTTCCACATATAAAAGATCTTCAGAGACCAAAAAACCATTTTCAGTTTGGCATCCGCTTGCTACCGGCTTAAAATAGCCGGCCTTTATATTTTGTTTAAGCAAAGCCTTTAATAAAAGAGCTGATACAAAAGTTTTGCCAACTTCTGTATCGGTTGCCGTTATAAAAACACCTTTTTCAAATTGTTTCATCCGTATCTTCTAACTTCCTTTTTTATAATATGCTTTAATAGCCCATAACAGTCTTTCAATATCTTCTGCACTATTTAAAGCACTTAGGCTTATTCTAAGGCAACTTTCTCCCGGCATTACTGTAGGCGGTCTTATAGGCGGAACATAAAGTCCTTTATCCCATAGATACTGAGCAACAGAAAGTGTTTCCGAAACATCACCTATAAGTATGGATATAATTGGCATAGGGACAGGAAAAACCGGAAACCCTAAGGAAACAAGGCCATCTCTCAGTTGATGTATCAGTTCAAAAAGCTTTATCCTTAAAGATGAGTCTTCTGATATAATCCTGATTCCCTCACAATCTGATGCAAGAACTGAAGGTGGTAAAGCTGTTGAGTAAATAAGTGACCTTGCGTGATTAATTATATAATCTATAAGCAGGTTTGAGCCGGCCACAAAACCACCAAGGCCACCTAATGCCTTGCTGAAGGTACCGACCTGAACTATTCCAGGCTCATTTAAATTATAATAATCAAGAGTTCCTCTGCCTTCGGGCCCTGTTACCCCTGTTCCATGCGCATCATCAACCATAAGAAGCACCCCGTATTGTTTGCAGATTTTGCAGAGTTGCGGAATCGGGGCAAGTTCTCCTGTCATGCTGAATACGCCATCTGTAACAACTAGTACTCTTTTCTGCTTTTGTGAATTATCCAGGTAATCTTTAACAAAATCGGTATCGCAATGAGGATATGTAACAACTTTGGCTTTTGTAAGTTTGCATGCATCAATAATACTTGCATGGTTTAAGGCATCGCTTAATATTAAATCACCTTCCTGGGCAAGGCTTGAAATAACTCCTGCATTGGCGCTATAGCCGCTTGGAAAAACAAGAGCGGATTCGCTTTTTTTAAAGCTGGCAACCGCTTCTTCAAGCTTTGTGTATAGTGTTGTATTGCCGGAAATTAGCCGTGACGCCCCGGAGCCTGTTCCCCATGATAATGCTGCTTTTGAAGATGCTTCTTTCATGCGCAAATCACTTGCAAGTCCCAAGTAGTCATTGGAGGAAAAAAGCACAACTGTACGGTTATCAATGTTAACCCTTGTGGAAACAGAATTATCCAGGACCCGAAATTTTCTGTAAAGACCCTTTGATTTAAGATCGTTTAATGAATCCGACATAAAACTTGACCATGAATCAGGGTAAATATTTTTATCTGAAAAGTTCATTTGCAGATTTTACGGATGGATTTTTCAAGCGATTCGATCATATGTGTGATTTCATCGCAGGTTATTGACAAAGGAGGCATAAAAACGATTACATCGCCAAGGTTTCTTAAGATAAGACCATGATTTCTTACATCTAAACAGATTTTATGCCCTGTTCTTCTTTTTAACGGAAATGGGGTTTGCCTGCTTTTATCTTCAAAAATTTCCACTCCGGCCATAAGCCCGCACTGGCGGACATCACCCACAAAATCAAGTTTTGAAAGCGCATCCAGGCCTTCTTTCAGTGCATTTATTTTAGCAGGTAAATTTTTTAGTGTTTGATCTTTTCCAAAAATATCAAGACTTGCAAGTGCTGCGGCACAGGCCAGAGGATTGCCGGTGAATGTGTGACCGTGGAAAAAGCTGTTAAGCTGATCATAATCACCCCAGAAAGCATCAAATATTTTATCGGAAGCAAGTGTGGCTGAAAGCGGAAGATATCCGCCGGTTAATCCTTTTCCAAGGCACAGAATATCAGGTTCTACATTTTCCTTTTCGCAGGCAAACATTGTGCCTGTGTGTCCGAAGCCAACCGCCACTTCGTCTGCAATAAGCAGCACATCATATTGGCTGCAATATTGCCTTACTTTATTAAGATAGCCCGGAGGAAAAGGCAGCATGCCGCCTGCACCCTGAATGAGCGGTTCTATGATAAAGGCTGCAATTTTTTCATGATGTTTTTCAAGCAGTTTTTTTACTTCATCCGCACAAAACTCTGCACCATTATCAAGCGGGATATTGTGCTTTTTGCAGTATAAATATGGAGATGGCACTTTATAGGATTTAAAAAGCAGCGGTGAATATATGTTGTGAAAAAGATCAATTCCTCCGACACTGACCGCACCTATTGTGTCGCCATGATATCCTTCTCCGAGACAAACAAACCCGGTTTTCTTAACTTTTCCTGAATTTTGCCAATATTGAAAAGCCATTTTCAGGGCAATCTCAACTGCGGTTGAACCACTTTCCGAATAAAATACCCATTTGAGATTACCGGGTGCGATCTGTGAAATATTTTGCGCCAGAATAACTGCATTGGGATGTGTAAGCCCTAGAAGAGTTGTGTGAGATATCTTTTGAAGCTGACCGGAAATAGCCTGATTGATTTCTTTGCGCTTATGCCCATGAATATTAGCCCAGAGAGAAGACACCCCATCTAAATATCGATTTCCGTCTATGTCGATTAAATAATTTCCTTCACCTTCAACTATTATCAGAGGTTCGGTTTGGGCCCATTCCTTCATCTGGGTAAATGGATGCCAAAGATGATTTTTATCATTTTCGAGCAGTTCCGATTTGTTTAATAAATTAATGTCCTTCATTATAAACCACCATATTATTGAAAGCAGTCTCCACAAACCACCTTTTGTAATGTGCCGTTTTCAAGTTTTAATATCAAGGCTCCGTTTTCATCAACATCCACAGCAATTCCTTCGTAGGTATCCCGGTATGTTACGATTTTAACAGGCTGATTCAGAGTCATTGTATATTGCTTCCACTGTGATATAATATCATCAAAAGATTTTGTATTCAGCCGGTTTTCAAATTCATCCAGAAATACGGAAAGCAGTTCTTTTCGCAAAAATTCCTTACCTTTCAATTTTTTTAACGAAGTGGCTACAGGTTCTTTAATTGAAGGATCATTGTTTACATTAACACCAATACCAATATTGATAAAAGAAACCATATCTGCTTCTGCTTCCATTTCGGAAAGCATCCCCGATATTTTTTTCCCTCCCACAAGGATATCATTTGGCCATTTAACCTTGGCATCAATGTCATATAATTTTCGCAATGTCTGCGCCAGCACCACAGATGCAAGAAAGGTTATACGGGAAGCATGTGCCGCCGGAATATCAGGCCTGAGAACCAATGTGAAATAAAGGCCGCCTTCTGAAGAAAGCCATATGCGGCTTAAGCGTCCTCGCCCTTTTTTCTGGCGCCCGGCAATTACAATGGTATAGTGCGGGCAACCTTTACGCGCCAGATCTCTTGCTATATCCATGGTTGAAGATGTTTCGGGAAAATAGTGAATATTGGATTGTCTTTCAGCAAATTCCCAGGCAAAAAGAGCATCGGGAGAGTTCTCAAGCCTGTAGCCTTTAGGACCTGCAACAATTCTGTATCCTGATCCCTGAAGTGATTGAATATGTTTCCAGACAGAAACCCTTGATACTTTCAGCGCTGCACTTAATTCTTCACCGGAGACGATTTTATTTTCTGAGCGTAAAATTTTTAATATCCGGCTTTTCATGTTTTATCGTTAACCTTTAGCATAACACAGGCTAACGAAACAGCATCCGCATGTCAATATAAAATTGTATTGTAAGTTCTGAAATCAAGGTAAATACATATTGGGGTATACATGGAAGGAATTACCGAACTCAGATCAACTGGTTGCGACCAGTTTTTTTTGAGAGGGAGAATGTGTTATTTTTAGTAATCCATCAATAGAAATATCTTCATCCAGCAATGGCCAGTGTATTCCATATCCGGAGGGTGATATTTCAAAGGTGTTTCTTTCTTCATCAGAAGCTTTCTCAAGTAAGTATGAAATATCATGCAAAGGAAAGCTTTTTTCTTCTCCATTAATCGTTAAAAAGAGCCTCTTATCTTTAAATCTCAGGTTTTTAATATTGTGGTGCTTTTTCATATAGATTCATTGAGATTGTAGTGAATTTAGTTTGCATCCCTCAAATCAATTTGCACACCATGGGCAAGAATCCATGAGGCAAACCCGGCGGAATCCCGGTTTTTTTCATATAAAACTCCAGAGGGGAAAAAATGAATTTCTATGTCATCTCCCGCTTCTTTTTGCACTTTGGCCGCTGCTCTGGCTCGATCCTTCATATCCCATTTTTCTATACCATCGGCAAAGATGGCCAAGTCGATATCACTCCATTGATCAGCTTTTCCTGTTACTTGGGAACCAAAAAGATAGGCCGCCGAAATACTTATATTCCGGTTCAATACCTCTATCGCCATCTGGACTTTCTCTTCTATCATTTCATCGACGATAGCCATAGGATCACCCCCTCGGTCTTTGTTAATATTTCTTGAGCTGCTCTATCCTTTACCTGAGAACTCAGGTCAGCGATTTCTTCGGGATAGCGAGTCTGGATATAATAGGCCGATAACTCCCTTAGAAAATCCGCCATGTCTTCCTCCAGTTTAATTCCCGCCGCATCGGCAAGGCGAATCAAATTATGAAGGCGCGGTGGAAATTCCTGAGTACGCTGGGCTATAAGTGCCTTTAGCATTTTTTCAACCGATTGTTGGCAGCAAAACAGGACATACAAATATCGTCCTGATTCCATCATAGCCTGTGCAGTTTTTAAATCGTAATGTGCCTGTTCAGACCATCGATCATATGCACTGGTCATTATGTCGTCCTTTGTTTTTTGTTTAATAAAAAAAAATGTTACGTTCCTTAAGGTGGCGGTTCAGAATATCCTCAAGAAAGGGCACAAGCCCGAAAAGACAACTTGCGGCCTGGCGTCTGATCGTGGTCATCATGAACTTAACGTTGATGTCTCCGTGAAGCCGGCTGAATACTTCAGCCTGCACTCTGAGAAGCTCGTCATGCAGATGCTGCTGGGCGGGGGTAAACGGTACGACCACTGTTTCCGGCTTCCGTATCGTAAAATCCCCTATATCCCTCCGGCGAGTCCTGTTGATAATCCCGGCGAAGGTGTGCATGGCTTCCATGTCCGTTATGATCTGCACACGCTCTTCGTTTGTGACATCGGTGTCCGACAGCCTGGAACGTATCCGAATGAAGTTCGGATTGTGGCGGAGAATAGCCTGCCCCCAGGCAGTGGCTGTCGCCTGATCGAGGGCCTCATTCGTCCGGGCAGGCCATTCCGGTTCCTGTGCCCTCGCCAACGATATCGCCTGGTTAACGAACGGATTTGGCTCCGCCATATGTGCGAAACTCTCTTGATCAATGATCAGATCAGGGCGTAGCGTATTGAGGAGAATAAAAAGGTCATTGCTGCCAAGCTGGATCGGTGTCGCGGTCAAGAAAATAACGGCCTCGGCGTGGTCACAGAAGAATCTCACGGCCTTGTGGCTGAACGTATCCTGATTGCGGATATGATGCGCCTCGTCAACGATGACGAGATCGAAACGTGGAGGCGGGTCGAGGTCGAGTAGCCCCTTTTTACGTTTTCGCTTGCCGTCCGACCCAGAACCGTAAAGAAGGACTTCGTCTAACAACGAATAGGGAACTATCACCCTCTGATGCTGTTCCGGCCAAACACCCTCCAGGTCCATCTCATTTATGCAGTAGCGCAAGGCGCCACCATCAAGATGCGTAAAACGCTCCTCGAAACGCTTCATCTCATTCATCCATTTGCGCTCGGTCACTAACGGACGCGGGCATATGATGAGGACGGAGCGAATGTCCCGCCTTGCCTGCAATTCGCGGAGAATGAGCCCAGCCTCAATGGTTTTGCCCACGCCTACTCCATCGGCGATCAGTAATCGTGGACGATCCGATTTGATGAACCTCAGTACGGGTCGAAATTGGTATGGAATGAAATCAACCCGTGCGGCGTTGAGCGAATATAGCGTCGATAAACCGGGATATCTTATCTGCAGCGCAGTCAGGTAAGCGTGAAACTGCTCACAAGGAAAAAACTCGGCCTCGTTATCAGGAACATCTTCTGCCTGTAGCTGAGATGCGTAGTAGGTCTGGGTTTCGCCGTTCACGAAGACCTTGAAGCGGTTCTCAGGCTTACCCGGCAACACAGAAATCACTGCGCCCCGAATGGTTGGATTGGACTTAACACAAACGATCTGCCCCGGTTCAAATTCGGCACAATTCCCGTTGGTTGTCTGAGACAGTTTAGGAGTGATGATGGCACCTTTCGTGGACAGTTCCGTTTCTTTAGCGAGAATGGCCGCCTTGGAAGATCGCACCTCTTGAATAAACGTATCGTCGGCTCCAATGACAGCGGCGAAGCGTTGGAGCGTGTCCAGGTCTCGATATACGTCGTCGAGTGGAAAGCCTTCAGCGGTTGCATGCGCCCACCGGTTGCGGATGGTTTGCATCTCCTTGACGAAATGAAGCGACTCCGATGTCAGGCCCAGCTTGTTCGATATCTGGTACCAGTTCTGGTCGAGCACTCGAAGCAGCGCGGCGAGATCCAACGCCCCGAGGTAGGCTATGCCGCGTTGTTCCATCCGCCGACGCTGCTGAAACGACAGATTGTTCACAACGGCCTGCTTCCACCAATCTTCAAAGAGAGGGGGCAGCACCTTCTCAAGGTAGGTTGATAGACTGAGTGCTATTTTCTCCAATAAATGATTCAGGTCATGTTTCATCTTATTTTCAAAGACTCAAATTATTATTTCTGAGAATACGTTAACTTTTAAATGATGCAATCAAAATCAGGAGGTATTACCAATTATCTTGAAAGGATATCTACTGCAAATTGATTTATAATACAAGAGAATTTAATCATAAATATAATATCTCATGTGATACTCTCCTATTAAGGGTGGGTGATTATATTAAGTCCCAAAGTATTTGACCTGTTATATTTTAAACTTGTTATGCTTATGTTCTTTCCAAGTATGAAATTTTATGTTAGAAAGCTGATTTATTATGGCACATACTATATGCATAGCTAATCAGAAAGGCGGAGTCGGCAAAACTACAACGGCGGTTAATCTTGCGGCATCTCTTGCTATTTCGGAGAAAAAGACACTTATTGTTGATTGTGACCCTCAGGGCAATGCCACTACAGGGTTAGGCATCGACAAAACCGCTAATAAAGGCAATCTGTATCATGGGATGCTTGGAGAATCGGATTTGGAAAGTATCCTTGCTGATACGGAGATTGAATATTTAAAAGCCATTCCATCAAATATCGAACTGATAGGTTTCGAGGTGGAAATGATGTCGCATGACGGCCGGGAATTGGCTTTGAAAAATCTTCTTTCCAAAGCATTTGATATGTTTGAATATATAATTCTTGATTGCCCGCCATCATTGAGTCTTTTAACGGTTAATGCTCTTACGGCTTCAAATTATCTTCTTATACCGCTCCAATGTGAATTTTATGCTCTGGAAGGTCTGGGTCAGCTTTTGCAGACAGTAAAACATATAAGGCGAAGCTTAAACCCTGAGCTTAAAATTGCAGGGATACTTCTTACCATGTATGACAAGAGGACAAACCTGTCTGTGCAGGTTGCAGAAGATGCAGAAAAATATTTTAAAAACCTAATATTTAAAACAATAGTGCCCAGAAATGTCCGGCTTGGAGAAGCGCCGAGTTTCGGAAAGCCTATAATGCTTTATGATGCCGCTTCTATTGGTGCAAAAAGCTATATCAGTCTTGCAATGGAGATAATCAGCATGGCGAAAAAGGGTTTTCCCTCTTCTACCATTTGAATATCGGGAGATTAAGATGAATAAGGATCCTGAATCAAAATTTAAGAAAAAAATTGCTCTTGGAAAGGGCTTGGGTGCCCTGATACCCGGTATTGATACCGATGAGCAAGAATCAGGCAAACACATAATTTGTGATGTTGGCCTTATAATACCCAACCAATACCAACCCAGGATCCATTTTTCTGAAAAAGAACTTGAAGAGCTTTCCCAATCCATTAAAGAAAAAGGAATAATTCAGCCTCTGCTTGCCCGAAAAAGTTCCGGTGGTTTTGAATTAATAGCCGGGGAAAGAAGGCTCAGAGCTGCAAAGATGGCCGGGTTAGCTCAGGTTCCGCTTATTCTTAAAAATGTTTCCGATGCTGAGATGCTCGAAATTTCAATAATTGAAAATATTCAACGTGAAAACCTAAACCCGATAGAAGAAGCTGAAGCTTATCACTGTCTAATGACCGAATTTAATTTAACCCAGGAAGAAGCTTCACAGCGTGTAGGAAAAAGCAGGCCTGCCGTAGCAAACATACTGAGGCTTCGTCAATTACCCAATCAGATTAAAGAGAGCTTATCAGACGGAACAATCAGCATGGGGCATGCAAGAGCTTTGCTTGGAGCCGATACACCTGCCCAGCAGAATGCCGCATGGCGGTATGTTGTATCAAAAGGTTTGTCCGTCAGGGACACCGAAAACCTTATAAAGCGTTTGAAGACTGATAAAACCGGAAAGAAAACTACTGAAAAATCTTCCGAGGATATCTATTTTCTGAGTCTTGAAGATGAACTTTCCAGCCATTTCGGAACAAAAATTGCGATCAAACGTCAGGGTAAAAGAGGAAAAATAGAGATCGAATTTTACAGTAACGAAGATCTTGATAACCTGATAAGCCGTCTCAGACAAAAACAATAATATTCTTATTATGTCTCTTCATATAATTATTGACGGATATAATTTGATTCGCCAATCATCTCCGTTGAGTTCTATTGAACACAAGGATATACGGCTTGGCAGAAATGCACTTATAGATCTGCTTGCTGCATACAAAAGAATAAAACCTCATAAGATTACTGTGGTATTTGATGGTGCAAATGCACCCCAATTCCTATCCGAAAGAGAAAGGGTGAAAGGAATTAATGTTATTTATTCACAATATCCCGATTCGGCAGATACACTTATAAAAGGGTTGGCATCAGACTACAGGGAAAAAGCGCTGATAGTAAGCTCTGATACGGATATTATAAGGTTTGCCGAATCAAAAGGGGCGGCAACCATAAGCTCACCTTTATTTGAGAACAAGATAAATCTGGCTTCAGACTTTAGCATTACGGATAATGATGAAGACGAAGACAGACAATGGCAGGCTACCACTAAAAAAAAGGGGCCTGGCAAAAGGCTTTCCAAAAGAATGAGGCGTAATAATATTAAGGCAAGCAAGCTTTAATGTATTGAAGGTGAATTTTATGTTTAGTTTTCTTTTCAAAAAAGAGCGGCAGGTAGAACTTTTAATATATGAATATCTTGATACTTTCAAAGTAATTTATGAAAGTTTTTCCAATGCGATGAATTATTGTTTTTTAAATGAAGTAAGCTGTGAAAATTTTGATTTTTATATAAAACAAACACATAAATATGAGAATAAAATAACTGACATCAGCGATGAGATAAACAGCATAATGTACACCAAAGCCCTTATTCCTGATTCAAGAGGAGACATAATGGCTCTTCTTTCAGAATTTGATATTATTTCAAGGCTGTTTAAGGATATTCTTCATATGATGCAGGTTCAGAAACTTATTGTCCCGGGTTTTCTTATTAAAGAGACTAAGGATCTCATCAGAATAAGTGTTGAGTGTTGCGATCTTCTCACAAGGCAATGTATAGCTTTTTTTACAAATACCGAAGGAATAAGAGAGCTTCTCGGTTTAATAGATACCAATGAAAGTCATTGCGATAATATCGAACGAAGGATAATCTCAATGATCTTTGATTCCGACATAGATCGATTTGAAAAGCTTCAGCTAAAAGAGCTGATTGAAAGAATAGGCAATATATCCGATGGGGCTGAACGTGTGTCTAAGCGAATAAATATATTCAGTCTCAAGAGGCATGTATAAATGCTTTCTCTTCTTGGCGGAGTATTTATGGGTTGGGCGCTTGGAGCCAATGCTGCTGCCAATGTATTTGGAACGGCTGTTTCCTCTAAAATGCTTAAATTCAGGACGGCGGCAATTCTCGCTGCGATATTTGTCATTTTAGGGGCTGTATTCTCCGGACGTGCCGGAATTGAAACAATTCAAAATCTTACCAATTTTGATTTAAACCAGGCCGTAATCTCTTCAGTGGCAGCAGCTATTACGGTAACTATAATGACTGCTTTAAGTCTGCCTATTTCCACATCTCAATCCGTTGTCGGATCAATCATAGGTATAAGCATTATAAACAGGCAGGTTAATTTCAACGGAATGGGTAAAGTTGTTGCCTGCTGGTTCGGAACTCCTGTTGGATGTGCAATTATTGCTGTTATTTTATATAAGTTATTAGCGCTTATTTATAATAAATTCAGACCGAACATGTTTGAATCCGATTCAATAATACGGGCAGGAATGATTGTTGCCGGTTCTTTCGGCGCATATGCTCTGGGTGCTAATAATGTTGCAAATGTAACTGCTGTTTTTGTTGGCTCCGGCACGCTTAGCGTTTTTAACGCTGCTCTGATTGGAGGGCTAAGCATTGCTTTCGGTATAATAACTAACGGCAGACATCTTATGGAATCCATAGGCAACAAACTTGTAAAACTTGACCCTTTTTCGGCTCTGGTTGTGCTTTTTGCTGTAGGAATAACCATCCATATTTATTCTTTAATTGGGGTGCCGGTTTCATCATCTCAGGCTATAATCGGCGGATTGGTCGGTGTCGGAGCTATAAAGGGTATGAATACCATAAAACGTAAAATGCTTTTTAATATACTTATCGGATGGTTTTTAACACCTGTTGTTGCATGCCTTTTTGCACTTGCTATAGAATTTGTCGTCCATCTTCATTATATTCCCCAGCATTAAGAAAACATCTTTTACTGACTGCCCGCTGCCTGACTCCGCAAAAAAAAAGACAGCGGGATTTAATAGCAATATTAATATATTATTATGCTGATGTTCAGGCAACCTGTGCCAACTGAATAACATCGTCAACCTGAAGGATTTTGTCCATATCTAAAAGCATGGTAATCCCTTCTTTTGTTTTTGCAATTCCGAGGATATAACTAGTATTAATGCTTGCACCAAAATGGGGGCAATCTTCCGTTTCTTCTTCCTTAATATCAGAAACTTCCCAAACAGTATCTACAACCAAACCCATGAGGTTTGAACCTGAAAGGCCTGACACCTCAACAACGATTATGCAGGTACGATCATGATATTCCAAAGGCTCCATACCGAATTTTAACCGCATATCTATAACGGGAATAATTTTTCCTCTTAAATTGATAACTCCTTTTATAAATTCCGGCATCTGTGGCATTGGGCGAATCTGCATCATCCCTATAATTTCCCTTACATCAAGTATTCCCAAACCATATTTTTCATCCGCTATACCAAAACTCAGGTATTTTCCATCGCGGGATGCTTTTACATTAAGGACCTCAATACTTAAGCCCTTGCTTTGTATCTTGACATTCTTTTTATCGGCATCATCTGATTCTTTTGCAACATTTCCCTGTATTATCGGAGAGGCGGAACGTATGCCTGAAGGAGCGTCTTTATAAGCTTCATCGGCAAACCTCTTATCTACAAAAGCGTTAAGATCTATGATACGGCCTATACTCATGTTATTTGTCATATAATTTTGTATGGTTTCAAGGTCTTCTATCACAGGATAAAGATTGTCGGTTTTTATTCCTTTCGGGTCAGTCAAAACAGTTCTTAAAAGAGCCTGCTTTAAACCAAGTTGTCCTTCAGGGTCTAAAAAAGAAACCGCTATTTTGGATGCTTCATCAGGGTTGTCTCCAATAAATTTGCCGGCCTCTGTGAGCAAATTGCAAAATTCCTGAACTGCTTCAGGGTGCTTGTTAATAAACTCATTTCTGAATACAGCCACACAACAGGGATGGTTTTCCCAGATTTCGCTCGATACAAACTGCTTTTCTGCGATACCTGCAGAAATCGCTCCGGATCCGATTGGCTCGGCAACCATAAATCCGCAGCTTTCAGGGTTTTCGGATAAAAATTCAGGCATTTTTACAGGTGGAACAACATCAAACAAGACATTGACAGCTTCTTTGCCGGGAATCCCTGGCTTTAAACCCATCTGTGTAAAATACATATGGGATAACATATTGTGAACGGACATTTTGTGAGGAATAAAAAACGTTTTATGCTTAAAAAACTGTTGATATGGTTTGCGGTAATTTTTTGATTTGCTGCGTACAAATATACTGCCATTGCGATGTGCGAACATAACAAGCTTAATTGGTATTCCATAGTTAAATAAATCCATTGCTACAGGTGCAAGAATGAAGGCCGCATCAACCTCTTCCAGCTCCAGCGCCGACTGAACAGGATTCCAGCCTGGCATGCATAAAGTTTCAAGCTTGAAATGATCAGCCTTCTTTTTACCTGTCTCAAGCATATTTTTCATAACGCCGAGAGTAAGGTGATCCGTTATCTGAATGTGCGCAATTTTTAACAGAACTTTTCCTTCATTATCATACTTTATGCCGCTGCCGGCCCTTTTAGGTTTTTCCCACTCCATACCAAAAGCATTTTCGATCTGCGATTTAATATCCTGAGGTGTAAAGGGCTTAGCCACTACACCGTTAGCACCTCCCTTAAGCGCTTTTTCAACATATTCCTTATCGCCCTGTCCGGTTGCCATGATCATGGGTGTTTTGCTATAAATATCATGAGTCCTTAGCCATCTGAGCAGTTCATAACCGTCTTTGTTAGGCATAGCCCAGTCACTGATAACAAGTTGAATATTTTTTTCAGACTCAATTTTCCCAATGGCATCATCTCCGTCTACCGCCTCAATTATATTCTCAAAACTTAATTGTTTAAGAATTTTGACTTCCATTTTGCGCATAGTGGAAGCATCTTCCACAAGCAGAATTTTTATTTTCGGATCAACAGCCATTTATTTTTTCCCTCCTAAAATTAAACTGTACAATATATATTTGAAACGGGGTTTATAAAAGGATTAACAATGATTTTCAAATATGTTAGAATATGCAAAAAACAAACCATATAAATATTGCTCTATGAATGTCGGCAATAATTTAAAAAATATTAACAATTATCTTGATTCGTCATTGTTTTTTGATTTTAATTGCTGTCAACCTGAGTCAATATTTTGACGGAGAAGAGAGATTATCCTGACGCTTTACTGTTTGGGATAATTAATAAAGGCGCGCCATTAAACAAAAGAATTTATACATATCATATTTTTATTACAAATCTTTTCAATTATCTTCCTTCACAAGTGTTTCCATTCTGATATTATATTTTTCAATTTTTGAATGAAGCGTGGGGCGTGAAAGCCCAAGAAGCTTGGCAGCCTTTGAACGGTTCCCATCGCATATATTCAGGGCTTCACTTATTACAGCATTAGCCATATCATCCATACAGGAATCAAAAAGATCTTCAGCATTGTTTTTTTTTGTCAATTCTTTTCTGATCCATTGTCTTAAAGCATCATCAACGTTTTCTTTCTTTAAATCACTTGTATGTATTTTTTCATTTATAACCTGTGCTATATCATCAGGCGATAAAGGTGCGCCACGATTAAATATCAGTGCTTTTTGTATAGTGTTTTCAAGTTCTCTGATGTTTCCGGGCCATGAATAACCGGAAAGTAAAGCTTTTGCCTTATCACTTATCCCAGGGTTTTTAATTCCTTTTTCTTCAGAATATTTATAAAGGAAGTAGTCGGTTAAAATGGGTATATCATTTTCTCTTTCACGTAAGGGCGGAAGCTCAATAGTTACAACCTTGAGACGATAATAAAGGTCTTCCCTGAATCTTCCTTCTGAAATGGCCGCTTCAAGATCCCGGTTTGTAGCTGCGATGATACGAACATCTGTTGCAATATTCTCTCTTCCTCCGACCCGTTCTATACTTTTTTCCTGCAAAAGTCTTAACATTTTTGCCTGAAGATTCAATGGCATATCGCCTATTTCATCCAGAAGGATCGTTCCGCCGTCAGCCTGTTCAATCTTTCCGACTCTTCGATGAGCGGCTCCGGTAAAAGCGCCTTTCTCATAACCAAAAAGTTCACTTTCAAGCAATGTTTCGGGAATTGCCACACAGTTTATTACAAGGAAAGGTTTATCGGCCCGCAGGCTGTGCTGATATATTGCCCTTACAACCAGTTCTTTGCCTGTCCCGGATTCACCTCGTATTAAAACGGTTGCATCAGTCGGCGATACCCTTCCTATTGCTTTATACACCTCCTGCATCACGGCACTGCGGCCTATGATTGCATCTCTTGATGCTTTATCCGGAATTGTATCCATATCAACAGGAGAACGCATAAAACGGCTTGCACTTAAGGCCTGTTTGATAAGTGATAACATTGCCGGTATATCAAATGGTTTGAGTATATAGTCAAATGCCCCCAGCTTTGTTGCTTCGATAGCAGTATCCGTTGTTCCGAAAGCCGTCATAATTATTACCGGAAGTCTGGGTTCGACTTCATGTATAGCCCGAAATGTTTCAAATCCGTTCATGCCAGGCAGACGCATATCAAGAATTACAATATCCGGCGCTTTATTTTTAACTATATTTACACCGGCTTCGCCTGATGCAGCCTGATCAACATTATATCCTTCTTCGGTAAGAAGTTTTACGAAGCTGTTTCTGAGCTGATCATCATCGTCTATAATTAGAATGGAGTTCAAAACCTTTTACCTTTATTTCTATCTTTGATTGGAAGAGTTATTTTGAATGTCGTGCCTTCCCTTTCTTTTGATTCAATATCAATACGGCCTGAATGCTCTTTGATAATACGGGAAGCGATACTTAACCCAAGTCCTGTCCCCTCTTCCTTGGTTGTAAAAAAAGGTTCCATTACCTTGCCAATAATAGCTTCCGGAATTCCGGGGCCATCATCACTTATTTTCAAAACCGCGGCTTTACCGATAGAAGGATCAAAAAATTCACTTTCATAAATAGTTATCAGACCTCCTCTAACCATGGCCTCACATGCATTTACAATAAGGTTGACAATTACTTCCTTTAGCTGTTCGGGATCTCCGTTTATTTCAGAAAGAGATTTTTCTCTGACCACTTTTACCGTAACATCATATGATTTAATACGATGTTCAAGCAATTGCATAGCAAGATCTACAATATGCGATGGGCTGATTTTTTGCATCTTAAGCCTGGGTGGTCTTGAAAATTCAAGAAAATTCTGAACAATGGTATCCATGTGACGTATCTCATCAGAAATCACATTAATATCATCGTGCTGGGTTTCCGTAAGGTTTTGAGACCTCTCAAGCGAAAACAGACGCATCTTAACAGATGTAAAGGGATTCCTGATGCTGTGCGCCATACCGGCGGCAAGTTGTCCTACAAGTGCCATCTTTTCTGTCTGCAGAAGATGCTCCCGGCTTTTTTCAAGCTCAATGTGTGTATGATCAAAATCATTTATCAACTCTCTTACATTTTTGGCAAGAACTGCAATCTCATCCTGGGAACTGCCGAGATTTGCCTGCCGGCCTGCCTCTATCGCCAAGCTGTATATAGGCCTTAAGATGCTGTTAATCAAAATAAAGCCTATTGATATAATAAGAACGGTAATCAGAAGAAGAGCGGTTATTGCAAAAAATCTTAATTGTACAGCTTCGTTATGGCTTATCTCTTTTGCACGTACAACCCTGTTTCTGTGAATGTTTTTATAATCATCACAAAGCTCGATAATTTTAAAAAACCGCTTGCGTACTTCCTTGTGAAGTTTTTCCCCGGCAACAGGTTCACCTGCCTGATAGAAAGCTATAACACGATCTTTTGATTTAACATAAAGGTCATACTCATGATCTATATTGGCTATAATTTTTTTCTGGGGCTCATTTCCCGATAACAGTTTTGCCTCTTCAAGCTTTTCTTTGAATATTTGCCTGTATTCTCCCAGTTGTTTCAGCCAGTTCGGATCCTTATCAAGAAAATAGTAAGTCACAAGTCCTTTCTGATTGATAATGGCCATTTCAAGCGATTCAGCTTTCTCTAAAGCTGCCACATCCTTTTCGATCAAATGCGACATAACGCTTTCTATTCTGAAAGTATACCAGAGCATAACAAAACCGCCCATGAGTGTTAATATAACAAGGGCAGTTAAAATCATATATATTCTGATGCGAAGGCTGAATCTGTTCTTCATTGATTTTTATTCATCCCTGCCAAACAATCCGGTTACGACCACTTTGCTTTGCCATATAAAGTCTTTTATCAGCCAGCTCAATAAGATTGCGGGCATCTACTTTTTCCAGCTCTCCGGCTGACGCAACTCCGATGGATATAGTTATATTGATACGCCGGCCATTATATACAAAATCGGTTTTTTCAACTTTTTTTCGCAATCGTTCAGCAAACTCCCGGCCATTATGGATACTTCCATGAGAAATAGCATAAAATTCCTCACCTCCATACCTGCCGATTTCATCTTCGATTCGTTTTACGGATGTAATCACTTCGGATATATTGCTGAGAACATAGTCGCCCGCCTGATGCCCATAAGTATCATTAACCGATTTAAAACGGTCTATATCAATCATTAAAAAGATAAAATCATTCAGATGGTTTCTGTTTACCTGACCAATATTGATTTCAAATATTCTTTGGAGTATTTTTCTGTTCGGAAGTTTTGTCAGCTCATCAATGTAGCCGATCTTTTCAAGCAAATCTTTTTGCTCCATCTCCTTTGTTACATCAGTAAGACATCCAATGGAAATGCAGGTGTTATCTTTTGAATATGTTTCTATATTAGCCCGGTCTTTGAGCCAGATAATATTATTATCATTCAGGGCAACCTTATATACAGCCTCAACAATACCGGACCGCTTACTTTCTTCCCTTAAACCGATCTGACAAACCAGCAATTCATCCCCTGATATGATTTCCTCTTTAATTTCCCTATTATAATCAAGATATTTATAGACCCTTCTGTCTATTATACGGTTGCGGAAAACCTCTGCTATTTCATTTAAATCACATTTAAGCAGTTTAATAAATTCTGATCCTGCAAATTCATACCAGATAATTTTATCATTTTCGTTCCATGCAGCAATGTATGGTATTACCGGAGCACCGGAATCTTCAAATGCCTTAAAAGACATAATATATCCAGCTACTTTTTCCTTAAGCTCAGCAGAGTAATCCCCCACCAATATTCTACCGTAATATTGCCAATCAGGAATATAAAATTGACCATTTCCGGCCATAGAAATGCCTCCGATAAGAAATGAAAATTGAGAATAGAAACAACGGTGTTTCATTGGGTTTGAATATCCCGGCTTGAAGCAAATTGTCAAGATCAAAGGGGAGTTATAATATATTAATCTTTATAACCAACGGATATCATAAGCAGGATTATAGCTATTAAAAAAACCCATAAAAAAAAGGGCTACGGAAAAACCGTAACCCATAATTTTCTTTCTGGTCGGGGCGAGAGGATTTGAACCTCCGACCCCTTGAACCCCATTCAAGTGCGCTACCAGTCTGCGCCACGCCCCGACAAGGGTTACTCATTTAACACTTTGAAATCGGCGTGTCAATAGGTGAATAAACCAAAATCATTGTAAACGCATTTGAATATTTATGCTCGGTGAATAAACAAAAAAATAATACAGGTGTTGAAATTTATCTAAAAATTAATGTAATAACGTCGGGAAGCTTTCTTGCCGGCAAACATTTAGCCGTATTGATTCCGGAATGAAGCAATCTGAGATAGTCCATGATTTATCTATCTGCAAATTATATCGAATAACACATATTTATTATTGAATGTATGCCAAAAGGAGCAGGATGCTTACGCTTGAAGATATGGATAAAACAGCACCGGGCGGTGTTTATCTTTGTCAGGTAAATGATAATGTGTCCTGCGGTGCATGCTGTGGCTTATATAATGTTGCTGATTTGTCCCGCGAAAAATTAAACCAAATGCTTTCGGACAGAACGGATACATTTTTAAACATAGCGCGCGAAATTGATGCTATTGTTGAATTTGGGGAAAATATACTGGCGGCACAAACCAAAACAAGGCCGTATCCTGAATTTTATCACTGCCCTTATATCGGCTTTATCGGAAAAAACGGAAAGCGCGTCGGATGCCTGTTGCACCCGGCGGCAGAGGGAAACAAAAACGTTGATTACAGGGGGCTTGGTTACTATGGAAGCATGACCTGCAATATTTATTTTTGTCCATCGTACACAAATGTTTCTGATAATTTTAAAAGGTTAATCCGTGATGCATCGCAGGACTGGTATTCTTACGGACTTCTCATAACAGAATCTGTTCTCATAAATGCCTTTCTTACAGAAGCCGAAAAACGCATTCAAAGAAAAATTGATGAAGAAAATATAAGACTCAACCCGGACTTTGCCGGTGTAGTAAGAGAATTTATAAACCTGAAGGCATCCTGGCCTTTCAGGCCGGCTTCTGATACGCCGGCAAATTATTTTTTCAAAGATAAACTTTATGCAAAAAAGGATAACGATTATTCCAAAACAAGATCCTCCTCTTTTACTTCCAGGTTTGATACAATTTTAAAGGAGCTTGGCTCATCTTTTCAAACGGATGAAGAAATCAAACAAGCTGAAGCGATGATAGAATCGCTTTTGAAAAAATTTCAGGAATCTACTGCAAACGTTTGAAAGAAACCCGGCGATCTCAAACCAACCCATATGCCCGGGGCAGGCACAACGAAGCATGAGGAGACAGGAGACAGAGTAACCATGGTATTTTTTTTCTTCTGTCTTCTGTATTCTGACGCCTGTATTCTAATATAAAATGCAACAATGGTCTATCCGTTTAGAAAGGCGGCATCATCTTCAGGAAGCGACGGGTTTATACGGATACCGGATCCCATTTCAAAACCGGCTGGGGTGGTCAGGCGCGGCTGGATATGGACATACCAGTGCAATGCTTGTGCCTCCAGCACTTCAGCAAAAGGGATAGAGTGGATGACGAAGTTGTAGTCCGGATCATTTAGCTTAAAACGAAGGCATGCAATGACCGATTGAAGACTTTCAGCCAAACCGGCCTTTTCATTTTCCGAAATATCTCCGAAATTGCCCCGGTGAGTCTTAGGCACAACCCATACCTCATAGGGAGTTTCGGCTGCATAAGGTACAAAGCCGATAAAATGGTCGTTCGCAAAAAGTATGCGCCTGCTATCTTGAATTTCATCGTCTATAAGCCTGCAAAACAGGCATCGGCCTGAAGTATTGAAGTAAGAAAGGGCTTGCCTTTTACGATCCATAATTAACCGCGGAACAAACCCTGCGGCGATAATCTGAGAGTGCGGATGAGCAAGGGACGTTCCGGCTGTGGCCCCATGGTTGCGAAAGATCAATACAGTCCTGATACCTGGACCGGCGGCCAGATCGCGATATCGCCGGTTATAGACTTTGATGAGGGATTGCGCCTCCTCTATTGATAATAAACCAATTGGGCGGTCATGGTACCGGGACTCGATGATTACCTCGTGTTTTCCGATCCCTCTCATAACCCGGTAAACCCCTATATCTGATTCGATGCTGTTTCCTTCAGGAGTCAGCGCAGGATAGCGGTTCGGTACAACCCTTACCGTCCAGTTATTGGAATTGTCTGTCACCTCAAGAAGTATTCCAGGCAACATATGTTCATTGCCCGGACAAAATGGACAGGATGGCTCATGGCTTAAGACCGGCGGTGTATGAACTCCGGTCTGAGACCTCATCTCGTCAGGTCTCGTCCGCCGGGAGGTGGCATAAATCACCCATTCGCCGATAACCGGATTGTATCGCATCTCATTGGTTGTCTTATTCATAATGCTATGATTCTGTGGCTTGCTTAATCAAAAGTATTGTCGCGCTCAACGCATTCTTTGAGCCTGTCCTGAAAATCTGGTATAGCCGCTGAAACCCTTGCCCAGGCAGGCAGCATCGGAATACCAACAGGGTCATCAACAAATTCACGTATCGCGCAGCGCAATGAATCTACAAAAGCTTCAACCGCTTCGATTTCGGTGTGCCGGTCATAGATGAGACCGTTGATTAACGATAAGGCATGATACTTTTCAATCGATATCCGAGCCTCCTGAATATAGGAAGTGAGCAAAGTTCGGAAAAAAGCGGTGCTTAGTACAACTCCATCCTGGGAAAGAACACGGAACAGGGCTTTGGCTATGTCGCTTGCCATGCGGATCAGTCCTTCAGCAGGGCGGTTTTTTTTCAGTATCTGATGTTTGTGTTCGTAGTAATCGGCAATTTCCACCTGGCAGATTCGGTTTACCGAAGCTCGCTGGTATATCTCACTCAGCAATGAAACTTCGAGTCCCCATGTAGGAGAGATTCTGATACCCATGGCAAGGCTGGCGATCATTGCAAACTCTCCGGACAGAGCATATCGAAAATTGTCCAGATAATAAAGAAATGGGGTTTTCCCTAAAATATGCTCAAGCGTATGGATCAATGGCGTGTAAAAAAGTCGCGTGACTCTGCCGTATAGTCTGTCGGTAACCCTGGCATAATACCCCTTGCTGAATTCAAAGTCAGTGCCGGGGTGGATTACAGGGTAAATCAGGCGGGCAAGCATCTCCCTGCTGTAATTAACGATATCACAGTCGTGAGTGGCAATTGCATCCACATCGCGTTCAGAAAGAATATAGCCCAGCGTCATCCAGACAGACTGCCCCTTACCGGGGTTATCGAGTCGAAAATCAGCATTTCTCAGTTCCTGATAAAGCGCCTGCATTCCAGGGCCGTCGTGCCAGATAATCCTGACCTCAAAAGGCAGGGTGGACATGAATGCGCTGGCCTGCCGGAACTGAACAGCATCCGCACAATCAAGCGAAAGGACTACCATATGCAGGTAGTTCACTTTTTTTAGCTCTTTAATGATCCCGAAAATAGCCTCAGACTCGAATTCCGAATAAAGAGCGGGCAGCAAAAGAACTATATTTTTTCGTTTTGCGATCTTCATGATTTCAGTTTCAATATCTTCAAGAGGCCGGTCTCTTAACCGCTGCAAAACAGTAATTGCGCCATGTTGCCAGAAATCCGCCATATTAAGCACCTTTCTTCCAGATATTGAGGAGATACCCTTTCATCTTTTCAAAAACGATGGCATCTTCATCGAAGTGCTTCTCGCATTCTTTCTGGTTCTTCTCCTGCAGTTCGTTTATCATGGAAGCCACACGCGCATAATACAGAGGTATCATCGTGTCAAATATCTTCATCCTCTGCCGGGGAGTTACCTGATAGGCGGCAGCATAGCGGTACACTGTCCGCACCCAGGATTCTATCGGCAAACGAAAATCATCATTCCCATTGCTTTTAACCAATGTTTTATAGACTTCCAAATCCCGCTCTTCCAGAATATTTCGCCAGATGCTTTCAAAGTTTCCGAATCCCAGCCGGAAATATTCAACCAGGCTTTCCCTGTCGATTTCGAAAGAAGGCGGTTCCTCCAAAACTACTTCCCCCAGGATGGGAACCTCATGTGATTCTTTTACTTCTTTCCAGAATGATTCATATGTATCCATTAATGTAAAGATTGTACCTACTACCTGGCGAAACATGGGCCCGAGATCCCCTGCCGGATCCTTATGGCCGTGAATCTTAGGACCAAGCCTGCTCTGGCAGATTTTATATCCATTGATAATTGCCGTTGTTGTCATGTAGATATCGATTCCGAACTTTGCCACATCCGTTTCCCATACATCCTGATCCAGATAATGCTTGGCCAGAGAAGGCGATATTCCGAAATCACCGCCTATGGGCTGGCGGATTTTCAGACCGAATAAGGCTCTGGTCAGGTTGTAGGCTATGGTGTTGGTGATCGTTCCGTCCAATTTGTAGCGACGGTAGTGAGGAGTTACGAAATCATATCCCTGGAAAACCGGTTGCAACATGCTTTTGATCCATGAAGGATTGATTGATTTCAGGTCAGAATCAAATACCGCAATTGCTTTGGCTTTCAGAAAATTAGCTGCTTCAAATACAGCTCTTAGCCCGGAACCTTTTCCGGGAAGACCGCGGTATATGGTGACAAGCTTTTCTATGTTGAAGGAGTTGATCTCCGTTCGCCGGGCAATTTCACGTGTATCATCTGTGGACCCGCCGTCCGAAACCATAATAAGCGATTTTGAATCGGGGTAGTGCATTTCGATACCTTTGGCAATCGTTTTAAGTACATGCGTCAGGAATGCGGCGCTTTGATAACATGGCACACCCACGACGATATCGACGCTACCAAGACTTTCTATTGTTTCTCTTGCGTGCTCCCTTAATGCGGATGAAAACCGTGAAGCATTCATCTGTCTATACTCCTTTCATTCAGGTTTTTTAATACATTCAGTATAGCGTCATTCCATCCTCTGCTCCCCGGCTTATCGGCTTTAATAAGGTTATGAATATCAATTTCTTCAAATGAACCGTCGATGCGCGGGAGAAGAATGGGAATATCAACACTCTCAAGCATCGTGATGTCGTTAGCGCTGTCACCCAATCCTACCGTGACTGTTTTCCCGCCGATGTTTCGTGAAAATATCTCTTTACATATTCGGACGGCGAAACCTTTGTCTTGCCGATTACTGATAAGATGGAAAAACCGACCGCCGGAAGTTATCTTTAATCCCTGTGATGCTGCGATCGGAACCAACTCTTCAATCATTGATTCATCTTCTATAAGAAATGGTTCGGTAAATTCCCGCTGCCTGGCCATTAAAGCCTGCTCAGGGGTTAACCCTGTCAGAAGTGCGATTTCCTCAACACTTAAATCGCCAAACCCTTTTAAATTGAATCGATCCTTTATGGAGCGCATAAACTGCCTGATTTCGCTATACTCAGATCCCAGTTGAACAACAGTGTAAGGAAAACGTCTAATACCGGCGTCAATTTTAAAGTTCAAATAATTGTCCGGGAAAAAAACAGCCGCTCCATTTTCAGCAATAAACGGCTCACGAATCTGCATGTAGCTTTGCAGCGCCTCGATTTCCGGACGTGTTTTACTGCTGGTAAAGATCAGTGGTATCTGCCGGCTGCGAATCTTTTCCAGCGCAGGATGAGCCGCCTCGTAAGAATAGTCTTTATGATTGAGCAGTGTTCCGTCTAAGTCTGTAAAAACCAACAAATCCAAAATACTGTGCCTCCGCTTTTATCTGCTTGTAAATTATGCCTGGCGGTCAACCGGATGTTTTTTGGCTATTGTTTGTTCTTTCAGTGCTGATCTCTTTTCAGGGTATATATCTTCAGACCAGGCAAAAATGTATTTATTTATATTATTTCTTAATGTAATATTTATCATATTGTAATGCCAATAACAACCCATAAATTATGTTTAAATAAACACTGTGGCGCCGGAGAATCTTAAAAAGGATATGAGCTTTAAAATGCAAGCAGATGCCAGATTGATATGGGAAGCCGGTTTAGGCGCTGTTGATCCAGAACGGTTGGCCACCGGTGCCGTATCGGTTGTTGCCGGTAAACTTATCATCGGTGCCCACTCATTTGAACTGGATGCGATAGAGCGTATCGCAGTAGTAGGCGCCGGCAAGGCAGGCAGAGCTATGGCGGAGGCAATAGAATCCATTTTAGGTCCGGAGCTGATCGCAGAAAAGAATCTGAGCGGAATAGTCAATGTCCTGGACAAGGATGCCGGCAAGCTGTCCCGAATCGTGCTTAACGGAAGCCGCCCGACAGCATCGGCGTTTCCTACGCCTGAGGGCCAGGCAGGTACAGAATCCATGCTGGACATAGTTAAGTCCTTGCATGATAACGATCTGGCTATCTGTCTTCTTAGCGGTGGAGGCTCTGCCATGATGCCGGCTCCTGTAACGGGTGTAAGCATAGACGCAAAACGGAAAGTTACTAAACTTCTCAGTGAAGCCGGCGCTACTATCTCACAGTTGAATACAGTGCGAAAGCACCTTTCGAGGGTAAAGGGCGGACGGCTTGCAGAGCAATGTTCGGCCGGCGCTCTCGTAAGTCTTATTATCAGCGACGTCGTAGGCGATCGGCTCGATACCATAGCATCCGGACCAACTGCTGTTGATAAGACTTCGTTCGCTGATGCATTACGTATTGTCGAAAACCCCGCCATTTTCGACAGAGTTCCCAAAGAAGTACTTAATCACATCACAAAGGGCGCGAATGGAGCGATACAGGAAACCCCGAAGTCACTGCCCCCATCGATCATAAACCTCGTGCTCGGCAACAATGTTGTTGCCCTTGCTGCTGCTGAAGAACAAGCAAGTCGGCTCGGGTACAATGTTTTGAACCTCGGTAGCCGTATCGAAGGTGAAGCCAGGGAAGTGGCAGTTGTACTTGCAGCGATTGCCTTGAGTATCAAGCATGAAAGTAAGCCGCTCCGGCCGCCTGTTTGCATCCTGGCGGGCGGTGAAACTACCGTATCGGGAGTGGCTCCCGGCGGGAAAGGAGGTCGCAACCAGGAACTGGTGCTCGCAGCGCTGGAGCATCTGTCCGGGTGGGGAATGGACGGAATACTGATCTGGTCAGCCGGTACAGATGGCGAAGATGGCCCAACCGATGCGGCCGGCGCATTTGCAGATGAGAGCATTATGAATGCTGCACACAGACAAGGCCTGATTCCTCAACACTACCTGGCTGAGAGTCGCTCCTACGATTTTTTTGGAAAAGCCGCAGGTCATATCAAAATTGGCCCCACGGGAACCAACGTCATGGATATCTGCATAATTCTAGTAAGTTGAATGGAACAATGACAGTAAATATAATAATTACAATTTGCGCTTTATTGATTTTTGCATACATTTTTGATATTACTTCTTCAAAAACAAAAATGCCTTCCGTCATATTACTATTGATATTGGGATGGTTAGTGAGGCAAGGTGTAAATTTGTTTGAATTTTCAATCCCTGATTTATCGCCTTTACTTCCTGCTTTAGGTACAATCTGTTTGATTTTAATTGTGTTAGAAGGTTCATTGGAGTTAGAGCTAAATCAATCTAAATACACAATAATAGGAAAAACTTCAATAATTGCTTTGTTGCCGATGTTATTCATGAGTTTCTGTTTAGCATATGTTTTCAATATGTTGAAGGTACTACATTCAAAATTGGATTAATAAATGCCGTTCCTTATACAATAATCAGCAGCACTATTGCTATACCGACTGCCAAATACTTAATTGCTTCAAATAAAGAATATATCACCTACGAAAGCAGTTTATCAGATATTTTTGGCGTAATATTTTTTAATTTCATTACACTTAACGATAATATCTGCACTCAGTCTGTCGGGCACTTTTTATTACAATTGCTAATTATTTTAATTATTTCAATTGGTTGTGCATTATCACTTGCATTTCTGTTGAGCAAAATCAAACACCACGTAAAATTTGTTCCGATTATTTTACTGATTATTTTAATTTATGCTATTTTAAAAACATACCATTTACCGGCATTGATTTTTATCTTGTTTTTCGGTCTGTTTATTGGAAATTTAGACGAACTGAAGCGTTTTAAATACATTGATAAATTGCACCCGGAAATATTAAATAATGAAGTAAATAAATTCAAAGAATTGACCGCCGAAATGACTTTTTTAATTCGTTCATTGTTTTTCTTGTTTTTTGGCTATTCTATAGAAACTTCTGAATTATTAAATACAGACACTTTAATTTGGTCAATAGCTATAACAGTTGGAATATTTGTTTTGAGAGCTACGTTTTTAAAACTATTCAAGTTACCTGCAAATCCATTACTATTTATAGCGCCAAGAGGGTTAATTACTATTTTATTGTTTATGTCCATACCATTGAACCACTCTTTAAAAATAGCCAATAAATCTCTTATCATTCAAGTAATAATTTCAACCGGATTTATAATGATGTATGGTTTAATTAAAACCAAAAAAGTTGAACCAAAAATTGTAGAAAATGAAAGCAACCGGTCTATTTAAAGAATATTTTACAAGCAAAAAATCAGGTGAAGTAATATCAGCAGGTCATCCTAATGGTAAAATATTTGACCGTTATGCATTGCCAACAGCTCCCCATCTTTTTAATTTACCGCTTGCTGTTTTTTCAAGTATTTTTACCGGATTAATTTCTTTTGGAACCTTGTATGAAGGAAGCATACTATAACAAAATCTGCGTATCTCGTTTGTATCAAAATCTGAATTTACCTCATCTTTAAATACAATATCTGCACAGGGAAGTTCACCATATCGCGGGTGTGAAACACCGTAAACAAAGGATTCCTTAACAGCCGGATGCCGGTTCAAAACGGATTCCACCTCTTCGGGGAATATTTTCATGCCGGTAAAATTAATGACATTTTTATCTCTTCCCGATATGTTAAGAAAGCCGTCATTATCGATACTTCCAAGATCTCCTGTTTTAAACCAGCCGTTTAACAAAACTTCTTTTCTGTTTTTCCATGGGGAGAAATAGGCATCAAACAATCCCTTGCCTTTAATAAAAAGTTCTCCTGTTCTATTTCCATCCGGGTTTTCGATTTTTATATCATAATCCGGCAGAACCTTTCCGGCAGAACCTCTTTTTGCTTTAATGCCGGAAAGGTTGACAAACGGAAGGCCGACTTCAATTATGCCGTATGCTTCACAAAGCTCAAACCCGAACCTGTCATAAAATTCCGACGCCGTTGATTGGGGCAGTTTCATGGCGGTCGATATAGCAATGCGAACCGTTGATAAAAGATCAGATGAGAGGTCATCCGAATTTGCAAGTACGTGGTAATGAAAAGGAGATGCATAAATAAATGTCGGCTTAAATATTTTTATACTATCAAAAAACGACTCAGGAAATAAAGAGCCGCAGAGAACTATTGTTGAAGCCCGCCTTAAAAAAAGAAGGATTGTTACAACAAAATGGTAGCTCATGGAAAGCACCCATATGACGATATCTTCAGAAGTCATGCAAAGCGCTTTGTCGGCAGCATCCGTTCTTTCAATTATGGATTCATGGGAAAGCACGACCCCTTTACTTTCGCCCGTTGTGCCGGATGAAAATCTTATGAAGGCAGGATTTATAGCATAGTAATCATCTGAAACATTATCTTCAGAATTTCTTCTGTGTATAAAAAACTTTTTACCATTTTTGAATCCTGAAAAAATGATCTTAGAATCTTTAATTAAATACGGCGAGTTATCAAATATCAGGTAATTAATATCTATCATTTTTAAAACAGTTTCCGTTTCATCCCATGAAAGAGATGGCGATACCGGGACAACCACTGCTCTGGCGGAAAGTATTGCAAGGCTGATAATAATATAATCAATGCTGTCATTGCAAAGCATAGCAACCCTGTCCAACGGTTTTATGCCGCAAGCTTTTATCCTTAAAGCCAGATTTTGTGCACTATTAATAAGCTCTTTATAAGATATGCTCTGATTACCTTCGATCACCGCAATTTTTGTGCGATGGCCATATGTTTCTTTTTTTATTGTTTCAAAGATATTTACCATCTCTTATCCGTCAGATAATCTTTATAAATATTATACAAGGAAAAAATATATTTTGTTCCACCAGTAATAGCTCTGTAAAGATCCTTTAACGGAATTTTTATTTTATTAACCCGTATAGGGTTTGAACGTAATGCAAGACTGTTTAATCTTCCAAAGTGCTGATAAAAACGCTTTAAAGGAAGCCGGGTAGGAAGCACGGAATGCATGCAATCATAGAACCGGTAAGGATCACAGATAAATATTTTTTTATTGTCATACCAGGATGTTGTACCTGGAGATGGCGAGAGAACTGTAAAAGTAACTTCGGCCGGACATAAGCCCTTTACTTCTTTTTCAAGCCGCTTAAAGTCATCACGGGTAAAATCAGGATGAACGATAAATGTTGCATGAAGTGTTATGCCCAATTGTTTTAAAATTTCGATTGCTTTTCCGTTTGTTTCAACATCTGTACGTTTTGAATATTCATCAAGGCGGATTTTATCCATGGATTCAAGACCCACATAGATTAATTCAAGACCGGCTTTTTTCCATATCCTAAAAACTTCGGGATATTTAACTATTGTATCGCTTCGTGCCCAGCTTATATATTTCTTTTTAATGCAACGTTCTATAAGAAGCTCTGCAATCCTGGCAACCCTTTCAGGATTTAAAAACATTTCATCATCTACAAAATATATATGCTCTTCAGAAATAGCAGCTATCTCATCTGCAACATCTATTGGACTTCGCTGCAGGTATTTGCCATGCATAAGAAAGGGAATAACACAGAATGAACAGGAAAAAGCACACCCTATGGAAGTTCTGAGACTTGCAACCCTTGGAAACATTGTGTCGAGTTTTCCCGACTGGCTTGATGTCCATACACAAAAGTACTTTGATCTTTGGACAAGATATCTTCTTGGACGCGGTATTTCCTCAACAGAAGGATAAACAGGCGGCGCAAGTTTTGTTTTTGCCTCAAAATCAGGATCTTTGGGAGAAAGAGCCCGGTTGTCGTAATGCAATGTTTCACCTTTTTTAAAACGGCGAAGCATCTCTTTAATTACTGTTCCCCCCTCCCCTCTTACTATAATATCTATCTGGTCAACAGCATAGTCTTGCGGAAGAAGTGTAGCATGAACTCCTCCGACACAAGTTATTATATACTGGTCATAATTTCTGACCATTTTTGCCAGCTTTTTTATAACATCAACATTAGTACTGTATCCTGAAAATCCAACCATATCCGGAGAAATCCGGACAAGCTCATTTAAAAAAAATTCAAGCGGATTGCTCTCAATACTCAAATCAAGAATAAATACTTCATCTTCCCGGGAAACGCCTCCTGCAACTATCTCAAGTTCAAGAGGTTCAAGATGCAAAAAACCTTCCTGGAGACGTTTTGCAACCAATAATTCAGGATAAGGTTTGACAAGCAGTATTTTCATAAAGTATTACCGGACAAACTATTCACCGCTGCAAGCCCTGCCTGTTCACCTATAGATATACAGGTTCCCATAACTCTTGTTGAACCAAGCGCCTCAGACGATACCGAAATACAACGCCCGGCTCCGTACAGGTTTTTAATGTTTACAGATTTTAAACAGCGCAAGGGAATTTCGTAAAAGTCTCCTGCTTTAATATACTGGTATGTTGGCCCTTTATCCTGATTCCACAACTCTATCGGCCAGGCATTTTTTACCACACCATCGTGAAATTTACGGGCTGAAAGCACATCTTTTTTTGTAAGAATATATTGGCCTGTCATTCGCAATCCTTCACGTTCAACAATTGCATCAGAGAACTTATCTATAAACGAATCCTTAAATGAAACAAGAGAATCAGCAAGGATTTGATGAACTATTACAGCATGTTTTCCGGCCTCTTGTATATTTTCAAAATTATTTTCAAAGGGAAGATTTATAATACAAAATCCTTCATCATCAATATTTCCCGGATAATATTTGCTAAACTTTAAGTTTGCCGGAAGCTTTTTTTCGGTAACGGCACGAAATATATAATAAGGAACACTTACAGGAAAAATGCCGGATGGATTTACGATCCCTTTTATTTTAAAACAAAAACCTGCAAGCTGACGTTCATTTGCAGGTGAAAGCTCATATGCTGCTCCACTGAGACGGATTACCGCTCCATCTCCGCTGCAATCTATAACAGAACGCGGATAAATTACCAACTGCTCATTAAGCTTTTTTGCAGACGCAGTTTTTATACTGCCTTGTTCAGTTATTACCGAATCAAGTTTGCTTTCATAGAATATTGTAAGACCGATTTGATTATCACTTAAGTTCCTTAGCACTTTCAACAAATCTTCAGTTGCAAAGGGGAAAACATAAACTTTACCCATCCGGATCGCTTTTGTCTTTGGGGCAAGACCTTTCAGCATAAGACATATTTCTTCGGCAATACCACCGTTTAGGGTATTTACCGGAGCATCTGAGTCTGAATTATAAAGACCGCAGATATAACGGTGCATAGCATGGATCGCAATTCCGCCGGGAAAGCTGTTTTTTTCGATAAGAACTGTATCTGCACCTTCACGTGCAGCTTTTACAGCAGCTGCAATACCGGCTATTCCTCCGCCCGCAACAAGAATATCGCAGAAAATATCCATTTTTTATTTTACACCAAGCCTGGATTGTAACAGACTTAATATTTCTTCAGCTTCTTCATCTTTTAACATGCCGTCCAGGTATGAAAGGATTACGTTCATTCTTTCATTGGAGCGCTGGAAGAATATGCCGATGCCCGGAGGAACGGGAACTCTGGGCATATGAAACAGGTTAAGAATATTGTTTCCCATAAAATCACCATATGTATAAACAGCTTCTCCGAGATAAGAAAAACTAAAAGATGCAACCTGTCCTTTTAAATATATTTTCATAAGTCTGCCAAGCAGTGACAGAGGCGCTATTCTCATCAACATGCTTGCTTTACATAAATCACCGGGGAAATCCGCTTTAACCTGATTATACATCTGTTCTTTAACTGAGTTGATTAAACCGGCAAAATCTTCTGCAATATCAGCTTTGATCTTGAAAATTAAAAAAGAAACATTATTAAAGAAAAACTGCTTATTTTCTTTTTCCTGCTTTTTCATATTAATTGATACAGGTATCACATAATCACCGGACGATATCAAGCGCCCGGCAAATATCTTATGAAAGCAATATACCGATGCTGCCAGAGAATAAGGCATAAGCATCAGATAGCCTGCTTCATTAAAAGCATTTTCACTTATTGTATCAGCATCTTTTTTGTCAAAAGAAAGAATTTTGAATTTAAAGCCGTTTGTCACGGCAGGAAGAGGAAATACACGCGGAGGAATTTTGTCCGCTATTTTAAGAAAAGCCCTGTTTACTCTCTGACCGGCCATAAATTTTTCCATCCACAAATTAAGATGGGCAGGCTCAGGCGCAATTTTACAACCAGATTGAGTCTTTTCTTTCCATTCTTTTTGAAACAAATTAAGGAAAGCCTCGGCATTTGCCGCATCGAAGATAAGATGATCGAATCTCATAGCGATAAAACTTTTATCGCCTGAATTGATCAGGAAAAAGGCCAGATGATGTCTTTTATTATTAAAAGCAGTATTAATCTTATTTTCAAGATGTTTTATAATAACTTCAAAAGAAGCGCCGTTTTCAACTTTCATGTAATCAAACAGCACATCTGTTTTCCCGGCAGGCGGAACTTTCCAGTAAGGAGCAAGGTTAATATCTCTTGAGGCATATCCATATAAGACCGGATATTTATTTATAAAAGAATTAAGGCGACCAAAAAGCTCACCGGCATTAACTGTGCCAAAAACCTCTATTACTATCTGAGACATAAAGTCTGCACCGGTTTCTTGAATTGTCATGTAATTTAATACATGAATAATCCAGTCGATTCCGGTAAGATAACGCCTGGTTTTAGAATATGGCAAAGAAAGCATTTAAACTAAATCAAATCGTTAATTTTTAAAGACAGGGATCTGATCGTTTTAAAATCATTCCTGGTTAAGCCTGATTCCATCAGCTTTATATTAAATTTCTTTTCCATAATAACCAGAAGTTCAACAAAACCAAGAGAATCAATACCCATTTCATGCAGAGCAACTTTGGGATCAATTGCAGCTTTATCTTTTGATAAAATTGCGGCAACCTCTTGTATCAGAGCCTCTTCAATAACTTTATTATTGCTTTCTTTGTCCATATAATTAATTCTTTCTTGACCATTAAAATAAAAGTCAAAAATCGATTTTTATTAAGTTTTAGCCATAAGATGTCAGCTAATTAATCTCAAAAACCTGATTTGCTGAATAATCAATACGCAAAACCTTACACTTAACACATAACACCTAACACTATTTATCCGGCTTATAACTCATCTTCATAATTTTCTTCTATTTTCAGTTTTTTTTCTTTTATTTTATCTTTTTTTGTTCCGCCTGTTTCATCAACATCAGACCTTAGAATTCCGGGATATGGAGCAGGTCCTATAGTTTCAATTTTAAAAACCTTGTCTTTTTTAAAATATACATTAACTTTGTGCAAACGTGCATACCAGTAATACCAGATATCGCTTGAGAGGCGGGGTGTTTTATGAGCAGGGGGATAACCGTAAGCCATTATCACAGCCTTCTTGCTCATTCCCACGGCAATAACTCCTTTTTTGATATTTTCAAGGTCAGCTTCAGTTGCCTGATAGTAATCCCCGTCGCCTGGCTTTACTTCTTCAGTAGAAAAATAACGGTTAAAAAGCCTGTCGGTGCTTATTATACTGGTTTTTTTATGATTTATAATCGTAAACATTTCTCCGCTTCCTACCGGAGTAAAATGAATTTTACGGTCTTCTATGCTATGAATTATTACTTTTGTTCCTATAGGTAAAATATTGCCTCTATGGTAATTTGTGGATAAGATATCGTTAGTCTTTTCATACCAGATATTTGTCTTTGTATAATATGTTTTTCCGGGAAAACCGGATGCAAAAACGGAGGAAAAAGTAAAAATTATAAGAACCATCAGAACAGTACAAATTAGATTTATGTTTTTTACTTTCATAGCAACTCCTTTATTTTTGTAAGTTAATAATTGATATTTTATCAGACCTGCAAATTCTGACACAATTTATTCCTGTTATATTTGCTTCTTTTGTTGAGGGACATAGGTTAACCTGTATTCGGTTATCCAAAACAGGACTTTTGTAAATATGCTGATTTTTCAACATAAGACAGGCAGCCGCAAAATTAAACGCACTTCCTATCTTCATGCTGCCAAAAACAGGTGAATATCCGGCTACAGGCAAACCATTAGCTGTTATATTTTCATAGCCTGATTCATCCCCTGCCATACCGTCGGCATCGATAATTGTTATATCATAATTATTCTTTATTTCTCCAATAAAAGAAATTTCCGTTACTTCAGCATAATTATTATTGCATTTTTCATCAGATAACACAAAAAATACTCCGCCTTCACCTAAAACGGAAACAGGACAATCTGAAAACATGAAAGGCCTTATTTTTCCATCCTCAGCTGTTTTCATTTTAATCTTACAGGCATATTCCATTACTGTGCTTAATTCATCAACGCATCCGAATAAAACATGCTTGCATCGTTTTTCTTTAAGCCATGATTCTGCAAGAAGCAAAGCATTTTGAAACGGATATGAAAAGTCAGTAAGAGTTACTGTTGGGCCACAGCTGCCAAGAACAGTTGATATATATGATGCAGCAGCATTGTGAACGGAGTTTGAGAATTTTGTCGGCGATACACCGGCATCTCCATAATCGAGTATATCATCAATAAAGCTAAAAGTTGTTGTGTGCGGACCAAAAGCTGTAGAAAGTATTATTCCCAACGTTTCATTATTATTTAATGTTATGCCGCTGTCTTTGAAAGCATCAAAAGCAGAATAAACAGCCATTTTGCTAAACTTGTCCGCTCTTCTTATTTTTTTTGACAAAGCTGCATCAGATAATACTTCTTTAGCTACCCGGTATGCCGGAAATGAATCTGTCCAAAAAGGATCAGTCCAACCCTGCTTTAAGGCATTTTCAAAACGATCAATGCCCCGTCCGCGTGTAAATATAATTCCAATTCCGGAAATAAACATAATTAAATAAGTTCTTTCTAAGCCTTTTCCATAACAATCACAGCATTGTTTCCCCCAAAAGCAAGTGAAGTTGATACTGCATAAGATCCGCTTATGCCTGTATTGGCCGTAACAGGGCTTACAGGAATTTCATCTCCTTTGGAAACAAACCCGGCGCTTGCAGGTATCCATCCATGTTTTAGCGCTGCCGCAGAAAAAACAGCCTCAATCCCTCCCGCACCACCAAGAGTATGGCCTGTATATCCTTTTGTTGAAAAATATCTTACATTTTCACCAAAAACTCTTGATAAAACAGTACTCTCCACTTTATCATTATCAAAAGTTCCTGTACCATGAGCATTTACAAAGCATACATCATCCGGAGATATCATGGAATCGGACAAAGCTTTTTTTATGGCTGATTCAAGCCCTTTTCCTTCAGGATGCGGTGCAGTAAGGTGATAGGAATCCGCAGCGGATCCATACCCTGAAAGATACAATAGCGGGGTTTTTCCTCTTTTAATATAAAATTCTTCCCTTTCAAGTATAAGTATTCCCGCCCCTTCACCCAGGTTAAGGCCTGTCCTGTCTTTATCAAAGGGAGCACACAAAAAATTGCTTAAAATTCCCAAAGATCCGAACCCGCAAAGAGGAACGCGATTGAGTTCATCTGCTCCTCCGGCAATAACCATATCACAATCACCTGACCTTAACCAGGAAAGAGCTATTCCGATTGCATCGGTACCGGAAGAACAGGCGTTTACAACTGTAACAGACGGTCCGGTTGCTTTTATCTGATAAGCAAGCGCTTCAGAAATATTTCCACGCAGATAACGGTCAACCGGCTTTAAATCAACATTTCCGTATTTTTTAAAAGCGCTGTAAAATTCAATATCATTAAGCTGGCTTGCTACTGTAGTGCCTAAACAAACGCCTGCTTTAATATTTGAAGAAAGAGGCAGCAAAAGCCCTGCATCCTTAAAAGCTTCATCAGCCGCAGCAGCAGCAAGACAGAAAGTGCGCAAGCCTTCCATCCCGGCTTTTTCATATAGATGTTTTACTTCAAATACAGGATAGGGCAATACATTTGGAAAAAGAGAAACCGGTCCTGCGTTTCTTTTTCCGTTTTTCATGGAACTAAGGCTTTCTTTAAGATTTAAGCCTGCAGCTGAAATTGTTCCTATCCCGGATATTACCACCTTCATGATGCAGTATTGGGTATTCCGGTATTTTCAAATACATACCGTGCAAGAGTTTCTATGGAATAAAATATCTCTTTTCCCTGCTTCATATCTTTTACTTCAAGACCGAAATTTCTCTGGAGCAGCACTACAATTTCCACCGCATCCAGAGAATCAAGGCCAAGACCTTCCCCAAAAAGGATTTCATCGTCTGCGATCTCATCCGGCTGTATATCTTCCAGTGAAAGACTTTCAATCAGCAGCTCTTTAAGAAGCTTCCTGATACCAGCCGGATTCATTTTATTAACTTCTTCCATCAACTATTCTCCTTCATTACCTCTTTATTTTTCATCTTTCCATATGTCATGAAAAAGAAAACACTGATACGGATTTATGTTTACAAAATCCTCCAGTATGTGTGCGTATTTCTGTATCCACGGCACAAGCTTTATTTCTTTTTTCCTGCCGCTGCCTTCAGGATAAAGAATGTTGGTAACATCAACCACATATTCATAAGCTGAAACCTTTGCCGCAAGCAAAACCACAACCGGGCACTGCGCCGACGCCGCTATTGCAAAAGCGCTTAAAGGAAAATATGCATAATCGCCTAAAAACCTTACTTTAGAAGCTTTGGCGCCATATCTCCTGTCTCCCATTATCGAAACGATATGCCCTTTTCCAAGTGCGTTCATGATTTCAATCACTCCGCCAAAATCCTGCTCGGGTGATATGATATTTATATCTCCTTTTTCATATCCTACATTTAAAAAATCCCGTACGGCTTCATTATCTTCTTTACGCATCAGAAGAAAAACTTTTTTGCCCAGTTTATTAAGAGCAGTAAGCGCTATCTGCCAGTTTCCAAAATGAGATGTAAGCAAAATTACGCCGCGATCAGAATCATTCAAAATATTTTGAAGCTGATCAAAACCGTTAAGTTTTATATCAAAAACATCTTTTTCCGTACAGACAACGGAAAAACGGTCTATAAGTTGTCTTCCCTGACTTACAAAAAGTCTGTAAATATGAAAATATTGTTTAAAATTCCCACTTTCAGGAAATCTCTTTTCTATATATGACCGGGCAGAAGATACGGCTTCTTTGTCAAAAAAAAGATAATAAAGAGATACAAAATGCAACAGGCCATATGCTCCATAAAGTCCGGAAACACGGATAAATATCTCAAAAAACCAGAAACCGGGCCTGTTTCCTCTTTTACGTGAAACCGGCTTTTTATCGGCATCTTCCTTTTGCTGATCCGGTTTTTCATCATCCGCCAAAAGCAATCACATCTCCTTTTTAAATAAAATCAATTGTAAAAGACGTCTGCCGACAAGCCTTGTATGCATAAGAGAAATACGGACATTATCTGTTACCGGTTTGAAAGCCGAAACCCTTTCATGAGGTTTTGGGTACCAAACATCTATATCCACTGTCTTTATTTTAAGTCCTGCCCAAACTGCCCTTGCCAGAATTTCAGCTTCAAAATCATAGTGCGAACCATAAAACTTCATCTTTGAAATAAATCTTACCGGATACGCCCTAAAACCGCTCTGGCAGTCATTTATGGTAATGCCGGTTTCAATGCGCAGCCAGAAAGAAGCAAATTTTCTTCCAAACCGGCTTGATTTCGATACATTTTCAATATTAAAATTTCTGCATCCAACAACAATGGCGGATTCATCATCTTGTAAAAGTGGTATAAATTTTTTCAGATCTTTTGGATAATGCTGGCCGTCCGCATCTATTGTTATCATAAAAAGGCCGCCTTTTTCTGCTATATAATTCATAGCAGTATTTATAGCCTTTCCTTTTCCCATGTTTTTTCCATGACTTATTACTTTAATTTCCGTTCCTGCAAACACTTGGGCAATATCTGCATCCGTGCTTCCATCATCTACAACAATAATATTTTTCAAGTACAAACTGCATTTATCGGCAACACCTTTTACCGCAGCGCAATTGTTATAAACCGGAATAACACACCAGATCCGGTCTGTTATAACATCACTTTCCGGCATTTGTTCTATGCTTTCTTGTTTTTTTTCCGCCAGGAACAAGCATATCCCAAAGAGATCCTGAATAACCAAGTTTGTGCAAAAACTGCAAGCTTCCATCCATGGCATCAGGAGGAAAAACACAATTTCTTATACCGCTAAATCCGTCTGTAAGAGTTTTTTCAAGCCATTGCCTTTCAATTCCGGGAGCAATATAATATATTGATTCAAGAAGAGAATCATCCGGTAAAACAAGGCCTTCATCAACTGCTATCCTGTGAAGGATAGTATTCGGAAGTATCCTGATACCCATAAAAATAAATGATACCGTATTTTTAAGACTTTTTATGTTTTCAAGCCCTTCTATCACCGTATCTCTCGTTTCACCCGGACAGCCAAACATATAAAAATGTGCCGTTGCCACCTGGTGCCTTGCAAAAAGATCATTACATAAAGCAATATCTTTGAATCTGAATGGTTTCCCAAGCCTTTTTAAGGTAGTATCAGTGGATGCATCTGCGCCTATTTCAACCGCTTTTAGCCCGGTTTCTTTCATAAGAGCAATATGCTCGTCTTTTAATCCTTCGGGTTTAAAAAAAGCTGTCCAGGGTATATTTATATTTCTGTTTTTCATTTCGGAAACAACTTCAAGGTAAGCCTCATCATCGTCATTAAACACCGAATCAGTAAAAAATATATAGCCAACCTTGTGATCGTTTATCAAAGACTCTATATCGTTTACCACCGATGCCGGATCACGCAAACGAACAGCAGCCCCTTCCAGAAGAGGATAAGAACAGTAAATACATTTATGATTGCAACCGCGTTTTGTCTGAACGGAAGCTATGTTTCCGCTTTTTAGATAAAACTGCATGATATCCGGATCGTAACAGGCAGATGGTATTTGTTTTCCTTGCAGAAAATTTGATGACCGGATGCAGCGCTTTTCCGGATATATTCCTTTTTGCGCATCATCGGCGAATTGAACCATCAGGGATTCACCTTCTCCTGCAATCCCGTAATCTGCTCCGATTTTGTCTAAGACAGCTTCAGGCATAATCGAAAATCCCGATCCACCCATAACAACAGGCACGCTGCTTACCTGGCGGACTCTTTTAACAATCTCTCCGACGGCATCTATATAACGCTGCTCGTTTAAAAGGTTAACATTATCTATGTTTCTCATCGATATGCCGATAATATCCGGAGAAAAGGATCTTATTTCATTTTCAATCGATTCTAAGGACATATTGTTTTGAAGAAAATCGATTTGGCGCACCGTATGACCTGCATTCTTTAATGTACTGGAAACCATTGCTATTCCCAGCGGATAAACATAATATGGCGTGCTGGCAACATTTGCGCCAATCAATAATATCTTCATATTTTTTCGGCCCCGCTTTTTGAAAGTTTTCTTTTTCGTCCGCCTGCAACAGAATATTTTTTATATGTTCCGTCGAGTTTTTCTTTTTCAATTACTTTGATAAACAGCTTTGCCATCTGGATTTCCTTGCACATCTTTGAATAAAAGGTATCCCAGGCGTATTCATACATTTTCTGAAGTGAATCAACACTCATCTTTGCGGGTTTGAAGACAACTTCATCAGCGGTATAACGAATCCAGTCATTATGAAGAATCCTGTTTTCTTTTTCAAGTTTTGCTCTTATCGGTGTGTGAGGAAACGGGGTAAGGATCGTAAATTCAGCAAGATCAAGATCAATATCAAACAGAAAATCAACGAGTCTTTTTATATAATCTTCGTCATGATCGTCTGTTCCAAGGATTATAGTGCCTTCAACGCCGATGCCCCTTTCTTTTAAGCGCTTTACTCTGTTTCTGATGTGATCGGAGGTGTCGACAATCGCCTGATAAACATACCAGCAGCCGGCTTTGGCGGCAAGATCGAGAATTTCATCATCATCTTTTATAGGATGTGATATCCATTTCTTTTTTAATGGAGTTATGGCTTTAAACAGGGCTTTTTCCCACTCATCATCCTGGGCCAAAGAATTATCAACAATAAACAAACGATTATTTTCTATGCTTTCAATTTCTGCAACTACTGCATCAAAAGGCCGCGGTCTGAATTTTCTTCCCCCAAGATATGGCGTACAGCAGGGAAAGCAGTTAAACCGGCAGCCGCGGGATGCATGTATAAGATCAACCATCTGAACGCCGCGGAAATTATATTTTTCCCGGTTAAGTATGCTTCTTCTTGCATTTCCTATAAGAGATGTTTCAGGAAAATCATGATAAAAATCATATAATTTTTTAAGTTTTCCGTTTTCAAAATCACTTATAACATTATCAAAATGACCTTCGGCTTCTCCCACAAACACTGAATCTGCATGAAGCATAGTCTCATCAACATGCAGCATTGTTGCTATCCCGCCAAATATCACTTTTTTACCTCGTGCCCTGTATTCATCAGCTATTTCCCAGGCACGGGGTATCTGGCATGTAAGCATAACAGAAAGAGCAATCAAGTCTGCATTTTCATTAAAATCAAGTTGATCAATATTTTCATCGCAGAATGAAATTTCTATATCATCTCTTACAGCCGCTGCAAAAACCACCGGTCCATGAGGAGGAAGGTTAAATTCCGGCTGGTTTTTTAATTTGGGCCATTTAGGATAAATCAGTTTTATTTTCACAAAATTCCTCTTATTAATATGCAGATACTAAAATCTATCTCAAATCTGTCAGAGCTGATATCATTTCATCAAATGATGATTTTTCTGCTGCAGAAATTACATTTTCAAGTGTTATGCTCTTTTTGTTTGAAATATCATCTTTATTTTCCAGAACAAAAGATATGGCATCGGATTCTTCGGCTTTAACCGCAAGCATAGCTGTGGCTTCTTTCTCAATAATGCTTCTTTTGGCAAAACCAAGAAGAGATGATATTTTTTTTTCCTTAAAAGACATATGAAGCAATGGGCCGCTTAAGCCAAAATGAATCGCAGCTTCTGCCAGAGGTGTTGATGGCAGCGTATATACAAAAAGGTTTCCCCTTGCAACTATTCTCCCGCTGCCGATATAATCCTTATAGTAATTAATATTTGATTTCAGACAGCCTTCTTCATTGGTGCCCATAACTCCCATATCCCTTTTATCGGCATGTTTATGATCATTGGAATAGGATATCCCGGCGTCTTTTAAGGCAAGGGCTGTACAAAAGCAGGTGGTCCTTGATATCATATCGAATCTGCCAAAGTTTTTTACAGGGTACAAAAAAATTGATTCATTTTTGAAACAGGAATGCAAAGAATCAAAGCCTTCATGAGATTTTTTATCTTTTCCTATTATACATCCATATTCTTTATGGTTAACCCAGCCTATGCCGGTTACAACAATCATGATCTCCCTATATCTTAAGAATAAGGGCAGAATTAACTCCCCCAAAACCTGAGTTGGTTGATAGCGTATAAGAGCTTTCAAAAGTTTGCGGATATGGAAAAACCCAGCCTTCGGCTTCTTCATCTATATCAGATAAATTTACAGTAGGCGGCGTAACTTTTTTATCCAGAGACTTAAATGAAATTATTATTTCAAGAAGGCCGGCAGCACCCAACGTATGCCCTATCCCGCCTTTAACGGAATATACCGGTAATATGCTTTCAGCAAAAACTTTTTTGATCGCTTTCATTTCCATCGAGTCATTATATACAGTCCCTGTTCCATGTGCGGATATAGATCCGATCTTGTTTTCTGCGATACCGGCAGATTTCAATGCACTATAAATCGCCTGGTAAAGGCCGCTTCCATCTCTTGAAGGACCGGTTATATGGTTTGCATCGTTAGTCAAACCCCAGCCTGCCACTTCTCCCATTACTGCTATGTTGCCTTTTGCAGCCCTTTCTTCGCTCATAAGAAGCATGTAGCCTGCTGCTTCACCAAGGCTTAAACCCTGCCTGTTTTTATCAAAAGGTTTAGCAACATCAGGATCAAGAGCCATAAGAGAAGAAAAACCGGCTGTTACAAATTCCGAAACACAGTCGCAACCGATAACGAGAACACAATCATAAACCTTGTTTCGTATCAGTGATGCAGCTCTTGAAACTGCTATGCTTGATGAGGCACATGCTGAGGAAACAACTATTCCCTTACCACAGGTTCCGGTAAGAAGCATTATCTTATCAAGAAGACAGTCCGGCAGACTTTTTTCCGGATTGTTTTCTTCACCTGAAACAAACCGTTGCACAAATTCTATATCGCCACTTGTTGTGGCAAGAATTACAAAAGTATCATGCGGTATTTCAATTGAACCCTTATCAAGAAGCGGCCTTAACATCTGCATGACAAGCGACTCGTCCGGTTTCATTGTTAAACCGGGAATAGTTGCGGCATTGCCGGTTTGCAGGTTATGAGTTGAAAAACGTTCGATAGGACGTATGGCTGTTATTCCTGAAAAAAGACCTTCCCAGCACAGATCTGTTCCCCAGCCATAGGAAGTAACCATATCAGCTGCTACTGCAACAGTTTTTAGCATTTAAACTCTCCGGCCAGCCATTTTTCCCGGCATCTTTCAAGAAGTTCCGGTGATGCTATAATAACCTCCCCGCTTAAGGCATCAGTAAACATCTGTATGGTATAACCTGCCGCTGAAATTCTCTGATCCTGCTTTGTAATTAAAAATTCGGTATTAAGCCTTGCGCCTTCATCCCAGATCAGAAACGCCGTAACAGTAAATTCTTCATCCAGCATCAGCGGAAGATAATAATCTATATGAAACTGTACTATGGGAGCCCTTAGATTCGATTCATAAAAAGCTTTATAGGTAAGACCGCATTTTCTTCCAAGGACAGCTGATGCTTCTTCGAAAAATTCGGGATATCTTCCATACCATGAAATTCCCATAACATCTGCTTCGCTGAATCTGACACGTCGTGTTATAAGGGCTGAAACAGGCTCCGGAACTCCTTTCACACGTTCAAAATAACCGTTTTTCCGTCTCCGTAATAATTGAAATTTTTTATTGCTGTTCATGTCAAATTACCATCAGCTTTAATTGCATTTCGGCAATCTTTTTATCACCACTTGTTACTGATGCCTTTACTTTTATTTCGTTTGATATTTGACCCGGTTTTGTACAGATAATAATGATTTCCTGATTGGCAGATACGGGAGCAATAAACTTTGCCAGCAAAATCTGTGTTAAGTATATTTTATTTCCATAAAAATTTTCAAGCATTGCAATTACCGCCTGAATTTTACATACTCCGGGCAAAATCGGTTTGTCCGGAAAATGGCCTTTAAAACCTGCAAATTCAGGAAAAAATATAAATCTTGCTTTAATACCTTCTTCACTTTCCATAAGGTCTTGCATAGATTCGTTAATCTGTTGCATCAGTATGCTCACGATCTGACCTCTTTTAATCTCAGTATTAATCTATAACCATATTTATAATTTTTCAGTATTATTCCCAAAGGATGTAATTTACCGTTTTTAACGGTGTATTCATAATAGTTGACGCTCCAGATACTTTTATTATCAACCAGGCAGCGTTTTTCAACAAGGAGATTGTCTTGTCCTGCAAAAACATACTCAATAATTGCATCACCTTCATTTTGAGTAAAAACTATTTCATTTTTATTCTTATACACCTTTGCTCCGGTTTCAGGCAGACGGTCAAAAAAGATTTTTCTTATATCACCTCCAACAGCTTCTGTAAAATTTCCTTTTTTTGTAAAATCCCCGATTGCAAATTTTAAAACTGTTTTATCCTTTTCTCCGGTAAGTTCAAAGAGTTTGACTCCTACAGGGTTTATGCCTGCTACAGTAAATATTTTTTCTTTGGTATCAACATCAGAATATCCTATAAATGAAAAGGCTTGACCCTTATATTCAAAAACAATCGTATTTATTATCCGGAACTTATCAGCTATTTTCAGTGCAAATTGCTCTTTTACACTTTCAGGATCAGCATTTTCCACTGAAACAGGAATAGCTTTCTTAAACGGAATAGCGGAACAGCCGTTAAGGCATAAAAGAATAATTCCTGTAATAGCAAAATATTTTAACATTTAATAATATCCTTTATTGTCTTTAATCCAAAGCCTGTAAATGGATGGAACGGCAATAACAGATGATAGAAATCCAGCCAACAGTCCGGTAAAAAGTGTTACACCGATTGAAAATAACAGGGGATGTTTTGCAAAAAGAAGGACGCCTGTTCCTATTAATGTTGTTAAGGCTGCTAGAAAAACCGCTGTTACAGTGCCTGTATTATATCCATAACGGCATTTATAAACCATGAATATCCCATAGTCACTGCAAAGGCCTACAAGAATCATGATAGCAAGTATACCGGGAGCATTAAGAGCCAGACCTGTAACCGGAAGAATTCCTAATGCTGCCGCCACACTGATGAAAACGGGTACAAGCGCAACAACGGTAAGCCTGATATCTTTAAGCAATATCATGGTTAATACAGGAAGCAACAGTGCTGCAATTACCGAAAGATATATAATTTCATGTGAAATTGCTTTTGAAAGAGCTTTTGATATGCTTTTCCGGGATACCAAAAATGTTTCGGGATGGGCTTTGCTTATTCTGGCAAACTCTGTAATATAGGATTCTTCATCCGGAAAAAAAGTTATAACCTGCCAGCCTTTTTCATTTTTTAACACAAACCTTTCTTTAATCCTTTTTAAAAATTCATTCTTGTTTACATCAACTGAAACATCAGTGCCTTCATAAAGGTGCTCAAAAAAAGGTTCAAAAGCATTCTCTGCAAAATTATAAGCCTTACCTTCCTTAGAAAGCAGCTTTCTTAATTTCGACACTTTTTCTTTAGTCCAGAAATTATTCCATCTAAGGGCATTGTCCGATCTTGTTTTTTCCGAAGGCCATAATGACGCAAAACCTGAAATATTTTCATTTCCCAGTTTTTTAACCGCCTCATTGTATATAAGTTCATTTTCCCGGAGCGCTTCTTCAAGATTTTTTTGCGAAACGACTAATATGGCAGGATTTTCTTTTCTTCCCCATGCTTTCTGAAACGACTCTTCCGCTTTAAATATCTGAGAATTGCTTCCGTCAAATTGTTTTATATCGCTGTCAAATACAGTTTTGGATGAGAAAAAAAGCGCTGTAATCATCAAAATTGTCCAAAAGAAAATCCATACTTTATCCTGTGCAGTTTCAGAAACAGATTTTGGAAAAATTGAAAAGCTTTCAAAAAGGCCGTTTATCTTATACTCATTTTTTCTTTCAATAAAAACCGGCAAAAAATATAGTGAGCAAAGAAGCGAAAAAATAATACTGATGATGGAAAAAAGTGCAAGCTGCCTGTATCCTGAAACATCAGAAAAGAAAAATGCCGCAAAAATACCTATTGTTGTTAAAGATCCTGCTATAATCGGTTTTGCAACCTGTTTAACTGCATCGGCCTTATTACTGCAGCATCTTATGGCTGTATATACATGTATTCCGTAATCAATTGAAATTCCTGCTATAGTTGCTCCCATGCCAATTATAAAATATGAGAGTTTATCTAAAAAAACGGAAGACAGGCTAATAGCAACAGCAATTGAAGCAAGAGGAATCATAAAAACCAGAATTGCCTTTATGTCACGGAAAAAAAACAAAAATACGAGAAAAAAAGCAATTGAAGCAATAATCGTTGTGAGCTTTATATCGTTTTTTATAACATCCTCATTGCTTAAAGTATGAAGATGGGCGGAAATCATATCCACACTAATATAAGGCGGGAGGGATTCAAGTTTTTTATCAAGATATGCTATAAGATTACGCGAGCCGAAACCATCGCTTACGGGCACGGAAGTTTTGAGTATCATCAAGGCATGTTTTCCGTCCCGGCTCAGAAAGTGGCCGTTTTTTATCACAACCTCATAACCTGTGGAAGAAGAAAATTTTTGCAGTTTGCCAAGCAAACCGGTTTTTAAGCCAAGAGGATCGGTTCTTATAAGCGGTGTCGTAAACATGCCGGAAGGAGAAAGGATCTGCCTGTAATTTTTTTGCAGTACCGATTTTATTCCCTCAGTATTTATTAATGAATCTATATTTTCCAAAGCGCCTTTACCGGTCAACTGGGGTAAATATTTTAAAAAAGCAAACATATCTTTTGCTGATTCGTTTTCTGAAACACTGCAAAATACATCTGTGATAAAAGGTGGTTTTAATGTTGATGAAAGCTGGTCAACTTCTTTAATAAGATCAATTTCGGAATGGACAGAGTCATTGAGCTTTACTGAAAGTATTATCTTGTCCGAAAAATCCGATTCCCGCAAAAATCTCATGCTTCTTGTAATTTCACCGTTTTCAGGAAGCATCATCTCCATATTGTTGTCAAAGGAAACAAAAAACATACCGGCCACGGAAATTGCAATAACAATGAAAAAAATGCAGATGGTAAGCAATTTTTTCATTTTGTTATTCTTTTCGGATTTTATAGATAAGTTATCTGACAATTGGAGCAAGTCTCCATACAGCAGGATCAATCGGAATATTTAAATGCGTGTCCACAAACAGCAGAGAGGTTGTATCTCCGCTTTTTTCTTCGATAAATATTTTGTTAATATATTGTTCATCTTTTCTGAAATCAACCGTTACACTTTTAATGACATTAGCTGCAAAGCTTGCAGGTTTGGGAACAAACTTAAGAGATACCGGTTTATCACTAAGCAGCAGAACATTATATTCTTTCATAAGCTGGGTATATGTGCCTGAAAACCATTCCCGCATCTGACCGATTACAGCTTCAAAAGCCGGATTTTTTGACAGAGAAATCTTCTGAACCTTGTTTGTATCTTCATCCCACTGGCTGATTGTATCTTCCGACATAACCATGCTATATTTCAAAGGCTTATCCACAAGCCAGGCCAGACGATATGGCTTTTCGATATAAACCGTTCCCTTTAATACAATCTTATTGTTAAACACAGCCAGCTCTTTTTCCTGAATAAAACCGGTTTTTAAGGTTTTTATCCCTGACATCTTTTTTTCAAGCCTGCTTAAAACCGTGTCTAAACCGATCTTGTTATTAGCCCCGGCAGCAGGTTCCTGCGCAATTGCAGATATAGACATCAGGATAATCAGCAAGACGGTAAATATTTGTGATAACTTAATCATTATTTTTCCTTTCCCTGTTCCCCATCCCCCGATTCCTGATTCCTGTTCATTCATTGATCACCGGCCCCCGATTCCTGATCATTATTGTGCCAGATCTTAATCTCTCCTAAAGCAAGCACTTCGTTATCTCTTTTTACAATTCCTTTTACTATGCCGAAACCACCAAACTTGGCATATTTAAAAACAAAGACGGAAAGCTTTTCTCCGATTCTTGCTTTTGATTTTATTATGAGTTTTTTTGCGCCCAGAAGATATCCTTCAGGAGCAGTGTCCGATGTTTCCATATTCCTGAAACCATTAAGTGCTGCAATAGCTTGAGCCATCATTTCAAGGTAAGCAACATTATCGATGCTGCCGTCTTTTTCCGCAAAAGGCACCCCTTCCCTGATCAATACCGAACATCCGGCACTGCGTTCTCCTAATATTTCTATTGTATCAATAAGTTTCATAGGAGGCATCTGCGGTATTATTCCGTCAAGCGGCAGCGGAAGAGAAATTATATCTTTTCTGTGTTTTTCATTTCTTTCACATATTGGATCCGAAGCAAGATAGTCTCCTGTAACAAGATATGATCTGCCGCGGCATCCATAACAAATCCCGGCTTTTTCACATATGCCGCATGGCCCTTTAATCTTATTTTTATAGTTTCTCAAATCGCTGTAAATTTCACTGTCTTTTATAATGTCGGATATCTTCTGAAAGCGAATGTTTCCCAAAGGAATTTGAAGTCCGGGACAGGGCAAAACATAACCATACGATGTAATGACACAGGAAAATCCATGGCGCATGCAAAACACCGGATTATTTTTTTCTGAATAAGCATTACAAGAATATTCTTTATTCAGGATAGTTGTCTCAATATATAGACTTTTTGCAAACAACAGAATTTTTTGCATATCAGCAAAATATGCAGCCTCACTTCCTGAAAAAACAATCTTTTGTACGCCAAGAGCTTTTGCCTGTTTAATTATATCGCAGATTTCTTCATCTGAAAGTTTGTTTTCAGGCAAATTTTCAGGATTAATAAAAGCGGTTGAAAACCCGAAATCAACAGGATCACCTGTATGTATTTCAAGAGCATAAAGACTATCTGATCTGTGCTGATCCATATATTTATCATGATATTTATCATAGAAAAATTCAGAACCGAATATTTGACTGCAAGACTCAGGCATCTCTTTTACTTTCCATTATTTTAATATGATCAATCATTATCGAGCGAATTTGGTTCTTTAACTTATAAGGGCTAAAGTCCTTATATTTATCATATGTTATAGAATGAAGCTTATGTATTTTAATAACTCCGGGCTTAAGAAGAAGCGTTCCTCTCGCAGGAATATTCTCATTTCCGGTAATGCATATAGGCACAATCGGGTATCCCGATTTAAGAGCCACTCTGAAAATTGAACTATGAAACTGCCCCACAGAGCCATCTGCGGAACGGGTTCCTTCAGGAAAAGCGGCAATTGAAATACCATCGTTTAAATGCCCGATAGTTTTTTTAACAAAATCTTCAAACGCCATTTCCCTTACACTCAGATATCCGGCACACTTTGCCGCAAAACCAAGTACCGGAATTTTAAAGGGCCAGATATTTACAGCCTGTATAACTTCATCATAAGGGAGATAAGCCATCAGAAAGGGATCCGAAGCGGATCTGTGATTACAGATAAAAATAAAAGGTCCCGGATGATTAATTGATGTCTCATAGTCCTTATAAGATATCCGCACGAAAGGAAAAGGGAGTATCCTGCAAACACCAATACCATACCACGCAATCGCCCTTCGAAATTTTTTCATTGCTTTCCGGTGGGATATAAAAGGCGCCTGAAAAGCTATAATAAGAGCAAGAAAAGGAATCCCAAAAGCTGAAAAAGTAATAAAGAATGAATAAAATATTAAATTAAATATAAATAGTTTGAAAAAATCTTTCATTATCAGTTAAGTTGCTTATCAAGACCGGACAGAAGAAAGAGTTTATGGAATCAATCGAACAAAGGATATTTTTATATTGCAGGAGCAAATCCGTAAGGCTGCAATAAATCGCAAAGATTATATATTCATATTTATCTGTTGAATAAATATGTTATATTATTTATGCTCTTCTTTTAGTTTAAAGATAAAATTATATATATCCCCAAGCGATCGTATAGTCTTTATTCTCTCGTCGTTTCGAATCTTTACGCCGAACTTCTCCTGCAAAGCCACAACAAGATCTACCACATCCAGGCTGTCAAGTCCCAAATCCTCAAATATATTAGTTTCCGGTTTCAATAATTCCTTTTCTATTTCAAACGATTCTTCGAAAACCTGATTTGTCAGTTGTATTATCTCTTGTTCAGTCATCTGATATCCTGTTTTATAACATTATACAATTTTTTTACATACTATCGAGGCATTGATCCCACCAAAAGCAAAGCAGTTTTTAACTATTATATTAATTTTTTTTGTTAATTTTTCAGTTACATGAAAAATACCTTCGCATTCAGGACTAACCGATTCAAGATTCAAAGTAGGATATATATATCCTTTTTGCATCATTATAAGGGATGCTATCAACTCAATAGATCCGGATGCTCCCAAAGTGTGGCCCATATATCCTTTAAGGCTGCTTACAGGTACCTGATCTCCGAATACCTCCTTTATGGCTTCGGCTTCCTCCTTGTCTCCATGTATGGTTGCTGTGGCATGAGCATTAATATAATCTACCTGGTTTGCCTGTATATTTGCATCAGCCAGAGCCTGCCGGAAACACGCCACCATCGAATCCTTGTTGGACTGGCTTACATGAACTCCGCTTCCGCATGTATGATAGCCGATAATTTCAGCATAAATTTTGGCATTTCGCTTTAATGCATGTTCATATTCTTCAATAAGAAGAATGCCGCTTCCTTCCCCGCAAACCAGACCGTCTCTTTTTGCATCAAAGGGGCGGGGTGTTTTTTCAGGTTCATTATTGTAACCTGCTGATGTAGCAAAAAGTATATCAAAAGAACCGGTGACGGTCGGGTGAAGATCTTCGGCTCCGCCGCAAAGCACCGCATCCTGCTTTCCAAGTCTTATAAGATCATAACCGGCACCAATAGCCTGAAGTCCCGAAGCGCATGCAGCCGATGTTGCAAGAACATAGCCTGTAATACCCAGATGCTGGGCTGTATTCATCACAGCAGTATGGGATATACACTGAAAGAACTTCATGGAGGAAAGCCTTGTCAGATCTTTATGAGGAATCATAATTTCAAAAGTATCATTAATGCTTTTCGCACTTCCCATGGTAGAGCCAATGATGCATCCTAAGCGTCCCGATGCAAGCAATCCGCGATCTATGCCCGAATCCAGGATAGCCTGCTCAGCAGCCTGTACCGAAAATATGCTCATTCTTCCCATGGATCTTCTGCTTGAACGCGCAATAGCCTTTTCATTTACAATCTTGGCAGGCGCTCCCACAAGGCTTCGCAAACCTATATACTGATCCCATCCATCCATATACCTGACAGCGCTTTTTCCTGCCTCAATACCACAGATCATGGCTGGCACATCAGCGCCAAGAGGGGAAACAGCTCCTGCACCGGTAATAACAACTCTTTTCAACTTCCAAGCCTCTTTTTAATAAAATCAATATACAAATCTTTCCCAACAACAACACGTCCTGTTATAAACGACGAAAGCATGGCTCCGACAATTCCGGGAAGCACCGCGCTTTGCCCTGCCGCGTATACGTTTCTTATCGGAAGCTTTCCGAAAAGATTAAACTGCCCGATTTTCTGTTTTATTCCGTATGCAGAACCATCGGGAGAATTAAGATACCCCTTAAAAGTCAGCATCGATGCAGCATCTATCAATTTAAAAGAATCTTTATATTCGGGGTAAGCCGCAAAGATTCTTTTCATTATATTTTCAATGCGCTCTTTCTTGTATTTCTGATATGATTCAGGACGTTTGCCAGGTTCGGAATCTATCCATTGGCTGACATGCTCCAAAAAAGAAACCTCAAGAGCAGTAATAACCATATGCTTTTCCCAGTTTACCAGATCCTGATTTTTTAAGATAACAAGAGCGGGTTTGCCGGTATAAGAGGGATCCATAGCCCGGTTCATATCAGTGTTGGGAAAAAGCGATAATATGGTAGGTTCCAAGTCTTCATCTTTAGGAATATAATTTCGGACTATTCCGAAAAGAGCAAAAAAACCGACAGACGGCTCAAAGGCGCTCACCCTGTTTACAAATGCTTTCGTAAGATATTTTGCGGGCAGAACATCTAAGATTGCCTTTGGATGTATTGTAAAAACACAACGATCTGCAAGAACCTCTTCCCCGGTGTTTAATACAAATCTCCCAACAATATTGCTGTTTATATCTGCACATTCTGTAATGAAGCTTTCAGTCCGGATATCAATATCAAAACCGGCAAGCTGCTTTTTAAAAGCCCTGATAAAAGCATCTCCGCCATCTTTTACCCTTGCTACAGATTCATAAAGCCCGAAACTCACCCTGCTGTGATTGGCAAAAGATATTTCCGAAGGTTTCACTCCATAGCACATGCTGTATTTTGAAAGTAGGCCTTTAAGCCTGCTGTTATCCGTAAGCTTATTTAATACTTCGTCAAGGCTGACATAATCTTCATCGATCCAGTGATGGGAAAGTGAAATATTGCGCAAATCAAGTGATACCGTTTTGTTGCAAACATCTGAGACCATGTCAAAATATTGATCAATGGCTTTTTTTTCGTTGGGAAAATATTCTAACATTTTTGCTTTTGTTTCAACATAACCGAAGGGAAAATCATAAGATGAGTTGTCTTCTTCAAATATTACCTTGTTTTCGGATTCCCGTATGAATATAGGCTGAATCTGATCGCTTATTCCAAGGACAGTAAGCATGTCAGCAAGGATTCCGTTTTTATAAAATCCTCCCGTAAAGTGAAAGCCCGTATCAAGCGGTATTCCCTGTTTGTAAAACCTGGCCATTGAACCGCCGATATTTTTGTTTTTTTCAAGAAGCAATACCCGGTGGCCGTTCATCCCAAGCAAAAGGGCAAGGGTCATCCCGCTTATTCCGCTTCCAACAACAATATCGTCATATTTTTTCATTAAATATTTTTCCGTTATTGACTCATAAAATCTTTATATCGCGAGTCCGCCATTAATACCTATAACCTGGCCGTGTATATACATATTTTCTTCCGTACATAAAAAATTCACAACAGATGCCACATCTTCCGGATTTCCGAACCTGTTAATGGGAATAAGGGGCAAAAATTTTTTCTTATCCAGAGATTCAACCATATCGGTTAAAATAAGTCCCGGAGCCACAGCATTGACAAAAATATTTTTTCTCCCGATTTCTCTTGCAAGCGCTTTAACAGCTCCTATTAGTCCTGCTTTTGAAGCCGAGTAATTAACCTGGCCTGCCTGTCCGATCTGTCCTGAAGTTGATGATACGACAACAATACGTCCCCGCTTTTCCCGCAGCATTGGAAACAGCACCGTATTTATAACATTATAAAATCCATTGAGATTTACCGAAATTACGGAATTCCATTCTTCTTTTGTCATCCAGACCATCAGATTATCTTTTGCAATTCCCGAGTTAAATACAACTACATGGGGAGGATGCTCATCCGATATTTTTTCAAGAGCAGCTCTTGTTGCATCATTGTCTGAGATATCAAACGCCATAATTTCACATTTCTTGCCAATCTCTTCTATCTCAGACTTTACCTTATAGGCTGCTTCATGATTGCTCTGATAAGTTAACCGGATATCAAAACCCGAGCGCGCCAGACGAAGAGCAATTGCACGCCCTATTCCTCTGCTGCCGCCTACAACAAGAGCCGTTTTTTCAGTATATTCTTTCATATAACGGATTTGTCTCCCGAATATGCCAACCTCTGTTAATCTGTGAAATATACAATGATAACATTTTGTTCCGATTCATCACAGTAAATATTTTAAATATTCTGTCAAGCAGATTTACATTATAATAAAAGCTTTTTTTAATATAAGTTATTATAGATATCGTCAATAAAATAGTTTGGATCAAAATCCGCATTCGTCACTTCAAGCTTGAAATACAGCATGGATTATTTGTACGGATTTAATGAAGATGGACTCGTAAAAAGTCCCCAAACCGTCATTCCGGCGAAAGCCGGTATCCAGACCCTATTGAAATTGTTGGATACCTGATCGTGTCCGGCATGACGAAACGGGGGTTTTCGGACTTTTTACGAGACCATCACAACATATGATAACAGGTGAATTACGAAATCAGGTAGATAAGCTCCGGACGGAATTCTGGACAGGCGGTATCACAAACCCACTTATGATATCCGTGCTGCAAAACATTCTTCTTATCAAAGGTTTGAGTACAGTTGTGATATACAGAAAGTATCTCAACTGGGTATATAAATCGGTACATTATGATTTCATTCACCAAATCTGGCCGCCAAAGCATCCAGCGTCATGTTTGTTGCAATTTCATTGTGAGGGATTAAAACATATCGCCAGAGCTTACCATTGTAAGTTTGCGCGTGACCCGAAGCATTGGCGCACCATTTAACGGCAGCTTCTTTCTTGGCAAGTACAATAGGGTCATCCATCTGGTTGCTGGCCTTGGGCTCAAGCATGAAAATCATATCCATGGTTTCAGCTACAAAATCCGGCTGATATTCATGATACTCAGCGCCTTGCCGGTAAAAGATTTGAAACTGATCTTTAGCGGGCTTAAACCATTTTATCGCGTCCCGTTCAAGTATCATGGCAAGTTTACGTTCAGCTTCCGAGCCGAATTTTTGTACAGGGTAAAGGCAATGTTTGAATCCCCCGAACATATATCGGGCCATATTGCTTTTGTCATCAGGGGATATGCGATAATCGGAGGGAGGTTCTGCTACTAAATAAGAATAGGCGCTTTCCTTCAATTCAGTGAAGCCTTTGCTGACTATTACCTCGTAATCGACTGTCTCCTCCCAGTAGTGATCCTGCATCTGCGAGTGGATGAACCGGGCGATATCCCGTTGGTAGCAGCGCAGCACTTTGTGAATATCTTCTTCGGATAAGTAAGATTTAAAATGCCGTACTGTCTGACCGGCGAGATCATAGAGCAGATCGGCATGGTCGTCGTATGAAATATCATCAAAATCCATCAGACCGCTGACCACGTAATCTTCCAACCGCGCTTCCTCAATTCCGCCTCGCCCTAACGCTAATACTTCTAACTGACTGGTGCGCAAATGCTGAATCCATAGCTCGTCGGAAATCGCAGGATAATTCAGAGCCTTTAAGTCCAGGGTAAAAGGCTTGAATCCTGTTTTTACATCCCCTTTAGGTACTACCTGGATGCGTGGGATATCAATAGTCTGCTGTGTAATAATCTCAATAGTTTTAGCTACCACAGCGGCAACATCCGGTTTTTCCGTAAAACCATCCAGCGTCATCTGCTCGGCAGACGGCTGTAGCTCTTCCACAGCCTTGACAATAGCTGCCTGAATTTCCGGTTTCTGCAAATGCGTCACAGAGGGAAGCTTTTGGGGCTGATTTTCCAGTTTGCGGATAACCTCCCAGGCTATTTGCGCCACCTGCTGCTCTTCGGGTTTGGCAAATACCCTGGGTTCATCCTGTCCTGCCAACCGTGTGTTGCTTGTCATCTTCTCCGGTTTCATTCCCAACTTTTCCAAAAGTATTGGCCGTGAAACCAGGGAAGCTGTCTTTTGGCTAAGATCTTCATCATCCAGTACAACTGCCTGCAAGCGGATAGTGGAATCCGGCCTGTTGGCTTCATCAATAATTTCCTGGAATTTATCGTGGGCCACTATGTTCAGACGATCCACAGCCATTACTCCTGTGCGTCTGCCATACGGAAGGCGCAGGCCGCGGCCTATGGACTGTTCTATAAGAATACGCGCATTGGCCGCCCGCAGCGGTACGATAGTGTATAGGTTGGTAACATCCCAGCCTTCCTTCAGCATATTGACATGGATTACGATTTCAGTGGGTTCATCAGTTTGTTCCACCTTGAGCAATCGTTCTATCATTTCCTCTTCATCTTTTCCGGTCCGGCTGGAATCCACCTGAATTACCTTGTCTTTGTAGCAACCTCCAAAAAAATTATCAGATTGGATCAACTGCAATAACCGGGCGGCATGGGTGGTATCCCTGGCAATTACAAGCAGAAACGGCTTTACAATAGGATTTCCGCTTTCTCTGGCGTAAGTCTCCAGTTCCACTTTAACGCTTTCGTGGAGGCGCATGCCATCTTCCAGCTTCATGCGCTCAATTGCCTCGGCTGACATACCGGCTGGCTTGAAATTTTTACGTGTCACTACGGCAGGCTCTTTTACAAAACCATCGGCCATGGCCTTTCCCAGAGGATAATCATAAATCACATTTTTAAACGGCACTGCTCCGCGATTAGTTTCTATAAATGGAGTTGCGGTAAGCTCCAGACCTAAAATGGGTTTGAGTTCGTTGATAGCCCTCACTCCTGCACTGGCCCGGTAGCGGTGGGATTCGTCCATGAGAAGCACAAGATCCGGCAGTCCGGCAAGGTAGTCGAAATAACTCTCGCCGATGTATTCGGACAGTCGTTTGATGCGAGGCGATTTGCCTCCGCGCACTTCGGAGTTGATCTTTGAGATGTTGAAAATATTGATATGAACGCCTTCTAACTTGGGGAATATTGAATATTGTGTGCGCCACGCCTCACGCACGCCGATACCGCTTTCATATGTATCCCCGGTAATAATCGTAGGAGGATGGACGGCAAACTCTGCAATACCCTTGAATATATATTTGGGAGTGTTGGGGGTAAAATCAGCTATCAACTTGTTATAAATAGTCAGGTTGGGCGCCAATACAAAATAGTTGCTAATGCCGTGGGCAAGATACAGGTAGCTGATAAAAGCGCCCATCAGACGCGTTTTGCCCACACCGGTGGCCAGGGCAAAGCACAGGGAAGGAAATTCGCGCTCGAAATCAATCACCGATGGAAACTCGCTTTGGATCGCTGCAAGCTGCATAGCCGTATCAGCTCCCTTGCCGGGCGGAGCGATTTCAGTAATTCTATCGAGAATTCCCAGTGATAGACGCTGAGGCGGGCGCAGACTCAGACGGCCAGAAATGGCATTAACATGTCGATTCATTCAAATACTCCGGATTATATGTTGGCACGGTTGATCAGACTCACAATTACTTTAACAATGGTTTTGAACTACCGAGGATTCCTCGGTAGTTCCCTTGCGGGACAACTCACCTTCCTTATATATATTGCGAATATGCAGACCGATTGTATCCGTGTCCTTATCAAACAGATTTGCCATCTGATTCTGGGTGAGCCAGACCGTTTCGCGATCCAGCTTTACCTCAAGCTGCGCTTTGCCATCGTCGGTCTTGTAAAGAACGACATCCATCAGTCAGCCTCCTCATCGAATAGCTCCATCTGACCCTTGGGAGCAGGCGCTTTAGGCAGGTTTTCCACCCTTAGGCTGTAGTCGTCATGGCCCCATTCACAGCGGGTGAGAACAGCTTTGGGAATCTTTTTCACAGTCAGGTTTGGATATTGATCTGCTTTGGCGCGAAAAGCAGTACAGAGCACAAGCAGGGTGCGTTCAGGCCCCACCTCATCGGAGAGTTGCTGGAGCTGGTCGTGGTTCAGGTTTGCCGTGGTCATGTAGATGAAATCCTGCTCCGTGGAATAGCCATGCTGCCAGTAAATCGAATCGCTGGGCGCATAGGTAAACCCCTCCAACTTACACAGAGCCTCAGCCAGCATGGCGGCGTTATAGGTTTTGTTGATGACCCAGTTATCCCACTTGTCTTTTTCCAGCAACGACGGCGCGAGGCGATAATAGCGGAAGCCGCCACCACTTTTCCAGTTCACCGCCTTAGTGATACCGCCGGAATCTTCACCATCAATAACCTTCTTTAGTCGCGGAATAATATGAGTATGGCAATGCTCACCCAACTCCACCATAATCCAGCGCCGACCCATTTTGTGGGCCACCGCGCCAGTGGTGCCGGAACCGGCGAAGGAGTCGAGGACAAGGTCACCGGGGTTTGTTGCGATGTGGATGAGTCGCTCAAGAAAACCCTCCGGCTTAGGGTTATCAAATACTTGCACATGGGGAAGTAGTTGAAGCAACCCCTTTTTCGCATCATCATTCGTGCCTACTTCACTTGCTGGCCAAATAGTTTCCGGGGTGAGCCCCTTGTCTTGATTGTTGCTTAAGAATTTTTTTACACGAGGTGTATTGTCTCCATTAGCACCAAACCAAATGTTACCTGCCGCAATTTCCTGCTCTATTCGATCTTTCGTGTAGAGCCAACACCTTCCTTTCGGCGGATCTATCTCACGCCCTGATGGAAGCCTTAGTTTGTAAAACTGCGAGGGCGTTGCGTGTCCTGCCTGTGCATTGGCAGACACTGATTGCCAAGGCCCGCGAGGATCATTGTCAGGATTTTTATAACGGCCAAGAATCTCTTGATTTAAGCTAAGCGGATTTCTTGTTAGTTCGAATTTTTGTTTCTGTTTGGCATAAACCAGCACAAAATCGTGATTGAAAGAGAAGACGCGGCGGTTTTCACGTGATGTGCGCTTTTCCCAAACCATGGTTGCCACAAAATTCCCCCGTCCAAACACCTCATCACACAAAACCTTCAAATAATGCGCTTCGTTGTCATCAATTGTAATCCACATGGAACCGTCATCGGAAAGCAACCGCTGGATGATCTCTAACCTGTCGCGCATCAGGCTCAACCAAACGGAGTGTTCAATACCGTCATCGTAGTGTTCAAAAGCACTGCCTGTGTTGTATGGCGGATCGATATATACGCATTTAACCTTCCCCGCAAACTCCCACTCCAGCGCCTTCAACGCCAGCAGGTTGTCCCCAAATATCAGCCGGTTGTCGAAGATATCCTTATCTGTTACCCTGTGCTTTGCATGATAGGACTTTTCCGGGTCTTCCAGCAGAATGCGCGGCTCCAGCTTAGGCCGATTCTCTTTTCCAATCCAGGTGAGTTCCAGTTTTTGTTTCTTGTTCATATAAGTCTCTCATGCGAAGTTATGAGGCAGCGAAAATTTTCTGCAACCAACAGTTGGGTTCTATGTCTGTTCAGTCCATTCAACGCATTTTATTTGAAGTTATCTTTTCACGACGCTGTATGCTTTGTTTGATCTTCTATGCCAAACATCTTATGCTCTAACTCAGAACGTAGAGAAAGAATTTCATCATTAATTATCGCCATCACTTTTTTCCCACGATCATCTATGAAGATTTCGTAGCAGTCATCGTAATCGCCGTCGAGTAACTCAGGAGGAATTAGGTGTGCCTCAAGAGCACTTCGCAAGTCCTTATTGTCTCCTAACAATTGTTGCAAGTAATTGCTGGGTTTTCTCCCACCAATCTTTATATTTGTTATCTTTGGCACAAGAGTCCTATTGAGCACGCAGTCGATTCGGCTATATTCTATGTCCGGTAATTGGGTACGCAGAAATTTAACCGGGAATACATGATGATCATCCAAATTCTGACTGTTGAAGGAAACTCTATCGTTATTTTTCCAGTCTCGAATTCCCTTTGCGTAATAATTTATGAGATTCAGCACACCGCGGTAGATAGCGTTGTTTTTCTTTGAAACTGAGAAAAAATCCTCATAGTTTGTTATCGCATACTGAAAACAACGTAAATATTTTGGATCAAAGCCGTAATCCCTTTGCGCAACTAATCGCAGTATTTTAGCATCCGTCAAAATGATTTCTTGTGAAGAACTCGAATACCGTTGAGAGAAGATAACCGACCAGTACCAGAATTTGAGAAAATTTGATTGTAGCTGATCGATCTGCGAAAAATCATTGTGCGGAATTTCACGCAAAAAAATGACTAAAGGAATGAGGATACTATTGTAAGGAAGCCACTCTTGGGATATAAGAAAGTGATTGCCGTACAAATAGTCAAGGCACTTCCGATATAGGGTACACAGCTTATCCCAGTATTCATTGAAGTGAACATGATTTAACGTCGATAGTATGTACTGACGACTAATATCTTTGCCGTCACTTGCCACAAATGCGACCGCACGAACAATTTCATTTCGTTCAAGCTTATAACCTGAGTTTTCATCCTTAAATTCATCAACTTTGGCACGAAGATTAAAGCCTGAATACAGCTTCGCCGCTAAAATATCGATGAAATTAAGTTGAATGCCTTTGCTATTGCTACGTTCGAAGAATAACGAGAACTTTTCCTCATCTGTATCCAGCAAGTAATATGAGAGTAGTTTTTCCGCTCTAAATAAGTTCTGTAACTGGGTAGTGTATGTCAGGTATGCTTCAAATAAATCGCAAGCTTGTACGTCTTTAATACCCTGGGATTTGCAGTAATCGGTTTCAGCAAATAGAGTGGCCTTATCCTTCTCTCGAACGATTTTGCCCTTTAACATTTTATAAACATCGCTAATCCGAATGGACATTCGCTCAGCCGATTCTTTCCCGGCAACTTCAAACAGAATTTCCTCTAGCGAACGATCAGCCGGTATCTTATTTCTTGTTTTCGGCTGCAAATCATCATTTGTTCGAACAATTATCCAGACATTGTCAACCCCGTTAACTGCACGATAGAGAGAAGTGGCTCGTTGCTGTCCATCCAGTAAAAGTCGGAATTGACCAGTTTTAACACGCTGATTAATATCTGCCTTTGTAAAAGGAATTATATGTAAGTTTTTGCGGCTACCGGGACCTTTGCGAGGTCTTATATCCAACTCACGTACAGTCAATTCGAATGAAGGTATCCCGAATATAAGGGAGCCGATAAAGATGTCTCTGATTATGGAATCAAAAAGATCATAAGTTTTTGTTTCTTCCCAGACAAAATCCCGCTGGAACTCCGGCAAAACAACATCCCCGTTATCTATGCTTGCAACAAGTTGTTCTATTGATTCTGTCTTCTGGCTTGTATCTCCAGTCATCGCTAATCACCCTTTTCAGTATTTGTTTGAAATGCTGTTCTTCGACTTGTAACGAAGCGGCACTGATCGGTGGCGCGGGTTGCGGGGGACGCGAAGCGTCACATGTAACCCGTGATAACCATTCGAGCGCCTTGTTAAACGATTTTATGTACCAATATTATAACCGCCTTAACTTGAATAAGCCAGATTTCCAACAAGAATCCGGTCATACATATAGAGTATTTTCTACCAATCTACGGCATCCACCAGTTGGATGGTTGAGCTATGTTTAGTTTTTCAAATATTTGCATGCCCTGTTTCAGGCGTTGCTCATCCAACCATTGGGCAACATTTTTTGCTAGTTGACTAATCCAAGAGATCGGAAAATGGATTCTCTTTCTCGTTGAGTTATTGATGTCAATGCTGTTTGTGTATGATACCGCATTGGCGTTAACCTTACCTATATTCCTCAGTGCATCAAAGGAGGTTGCATTTTGTCCAATCATGTATTCATGAGCAAATCCACACCTAACTTGATTGTATAAAAGAAATCCGTATGAGTATTTCTTTATTGTTTTCTGTTGTGCATTATCGATTGCAATTCCTTTCAGGCTTAAGCAATCGATTAGTTCTGAATAATCTTTGTCAATCTCTTCCGTTTGATAGAATGATATATTTGAGGGAAGTAATATGCTTTTAAAATACTGATCTTCTTGGCATAACAATGGTGTGCTGATTTTTAAAGGATTTGGATTTGCAGTGCCGGCCACAACTTGTGCAAGAATTTCGACAAAACGCTTCTTGTCTATACGATCTCCTGGCCATGATAGTGCAGCCATAGCGCTTATTGATGCGCATAGAATCAATGCGCCCTCATCATAGCCACCACCGCAACATCCGCTGCCGATAGCCCGTGCTATTTTTATTTTCTCGTCCACCCATGACGTGTATGTTAACATTTATGACATTCCAATTTTAGTTTAATAATAACAATATATTAAATAGTTTCCTCTCAATACCGAAAAATTCCAAAACTGACGATATCCAAATTTAAGTTATAATGACAAATATAATTGGTGTAATTATATTATCAAACTTGTGAGCCACTTTCAAAACGTTTCAGTTTGGTCAAGGTCAAGGCGGGCGAAAATTTTAACCACAGGAATACATTGAGTATTTCGAGGATTAAAATTTGAGCCCAACGCAGAGATTGGCCAAAATGGGGCGTTTTGAAACTGGCTCTTGTTCAATATCCATTTTTACTTCTCAGAAGGTTAACTGTTCAATAACGGTGGTTTCTTTTTAGATTAGCTTCGGATTTTTTTTATCATGATTTACGTTAGAAATCTACTCGTTTCATTAAAATTACCTTAAATTCCAACGAATCTCAAATAGCTGAACGGTTTCTGTTCGCTGCTGCAACTTCCCTTCAATCATCGCAATCAACTCATCCCGCTGACGATCAACTTCATCCTGGGCATCGAAAAGAGAACGTCGTTTCTGATTACGTTGCGCTTCCAGTGCTTTAATCTGTTTCTGTCCCGCCAGCTTTTCTTCCAATGTAGGTGCGGCAGTGGCGGCTCGACGGACTTCTTTAATCTGCCGGTCCAGCTCTTTGATTTCGCAAATGAATGACGGCTGAGCAAATCTTCCTTATGGGTATTTATTGGTTGGTCTGCTCTAAACATAGTTGATTAACCTGTTGTGATTTTTATTTTAGGAATATAATACGCAGTTCCGCCGTCCTTATCGGCTGAAGCTACTTCCAAGTTTGCTTGCTGTCAAACTCTGTCTTGCCAAACTCGCGGGTTCCGCTTCGCGTGGGCCACCCTAATAACGGAGATACTTCGCTCCCCTTCGACAAAAAACACTCCATAGGGAAACCGTCGCGTCAGAGCGCGCCGAATGACAGCTTTGTGGACAACCGGAAAAAGCTGAGGATTCCTTTCGATTGACGCCATCACAGCATCCACACACAAGAGAAATTGCGCACCCAAACCATGAACTTGTTGTTCATACCACTGGTATGCCTCGGCCAGATCGACTTCTGCTTCTGGTCTGACTATCAGGGGCTTTTTCATGATCCGGACCAGTTGCGGATTCGTTCTCTAACTTCGATCCAAGGAGTCCCAGCGTCAGGATTTAGATGATATGCTTCCAGCCTGCGATCAAGTTCCAGTTTTTGATCTTCGCTGAGCAAAACGGTCTCCGGGACGGCTGCGATGCTGTCCCATATGTCTTCAACCATTTGAATCCGCTCGGCAACGCTCAGTTCAAAAATATCTGCTGTTTTAATACTCATAACTCCTCCTCCCATCATCATCATATTGATGCACTTACAATGCTTGCCTTATTTCCACCGCCAATCGCGGCACTGACCGGCACGGCAGCCGGCACAAGCCTGGTTGTGATGTAAATCTGAAAATGGGGAGCTTAAATTGTACATTTGCTTAATTGTACATTTGCTTAATTGATAAAAGTTGTTCTCTCCTGAACTCAGGGCTCTTTTCTCTGAATAGATTCAATCCTTGAGAGATGCTTCTTATCATAAGAAAAGATTTCCTTGATATTTTTTCGGCTCATTACCGCAGCTATATATCCGTCAATAAAATCAATATCGTATGACAGATAATATTCAAGAGCCCTTTCAACCAAGGGGCCGTTTATCACTTCAAGACCGGGCGTTGCCAATATGGCTTTTATCATTTTGCCGATCTCAAGGTTCTTCAGCCCATAGTATGATTCAAGGACCCAGACGACTTCCGCCATTACCATTTCAGCGCTGACGAGTTTGATCTTCCCGGCTGCTGCTTCATTCAGAAGTTTTTCCACCCGGTCTGCTTTTTCCGGATCATCGTTGGTAAGATAGCGTATAAAAAGATTTGTATCGACAAAATAGGTTTTCATTCCATTTCCTCAACCACTCTTTTACCGACTTGAGATTTGGCCATACGCCTTTCCGCGTCCGGCGAGCCTTTTTTGCTACCGCCAACACTTCCTCGAAGATCCTTTAAAGTCTTCAAAGGCACGAGAACAACGCGGTCTCCTTCCTGAGTAAAATCTACTTTATCGTTGGGTCGAATATTCAAAATATTGCGAATTTCTTTCGGAATTGTGACCTGCCCTTTACTGGTTACTGTCGATTGCATTTCTACCTCCTTGTAATAAATCCTACCAAATTATATTTGTAAGAATTATCTTTGTCAATAAGAAGTATGAAAGATATATTACTGTTTTACAAAAGAAATAGGAAATAGAGGAAATAGTGTCAACCCGTTGATTAGTGATTTAGTGCCAATATTCACAAATCAAGGTTTGATTCCAAGTGCTCCAAGTGCTCGAACGCGGCGTTGACCCGTGGCACGGAGCTTGCTGGGCCGAAGGTGTTTATGGCAATGTAAAACTATGAGTTCCGGAAATGTAAAATTATGAATCCATTTTGAGTTGTTTAACGGTCTTTCGTTCTAATATTGGTAATAGTTTATAAGCCAAGTAAATTAGGATGGAGGACAGAAAGGTGGTCAGAATGGATGAGACAAATAAAATCAGGAAATTATATTTTTCAGATGGGATAACCCGGAATGAAATTGCCAAAAAGTTCAACAGGTCATGGAATACAATAGACAATATTATCAAATTACCAAGAGAACAATTGGTTATCAGGGGAAAAAGGCCTGGCAGGAAGAAGACAGTGGCTACCGCTGATGTAATTATGGCAGTTGAAGGCATATTAAATAAACAGGATTTGTTGCATGTTAAGAAGAAACAACGATACACAGCGGCATTTATTTTCAAGGAGTTAGGCAGGCAGGGGATTTATAGCGGAACTGAACGGAGCATGCGGGCAATAGTTAAAGAAATCAGGAAGCGACGGAAGACAGATAATCAGCAAAGCTTTCTTCCGCTTTCTTTTGTGCCCGGATCGAGCATACAGATTGATCACGGTGAAGCGGATTGTGTAATAGGAGGTCATCGTGTAACAGGCTATCTTTTTGTGGGCAGTCTGCCCGGGTTGGCGATTCGATATTGTCAGATGTATCCTATAAAATCTCAGGAGGCCTGGGGTGAATTTCATGAACGTGTATTTCGGTTTTTCAATGGCGTATTTTCAACAGTTACGTATGACAACGATACGGTACTGATCAAAGAAGTTTTGGGCGATGAACACCGGCAGACGAATTTTTCATTGGGACTTGAGGAACATTATCTTTTTGACAGTATATTTTGCAACATAGGGAAAGGCAATGAAAAAGGCGCAGTTGAAAATGCTGTCGGATATTGCCGCAGAAATTATCTGGCTGGATTACCTGAGTATAAGACATGGGCGGAGTTAAACAGCGATCTTGAGAATAGATGCCGTAAATCAATAGAAAATGGCAGGCATTATCGAACCGATGTTTGTCTTAAAGAACTGTTAAATCAGGCAGCAGAAAATATGATGCCTTTGCAGCCTGAGAAACGCTGGGTCAAATGGGACATCGGCAAGGTCAATTCCTATCAGGTTGTTATTTTTGATAAGCATTGGTATTCGGTTCCGGAAAGATTTGTTGGATCTGCAGTGGATATTGCCGCCGGTGTTTTTACAATTGATATTTATCATGATAACCAATTGATAGCCTCTCATAGCAGAAAATATTTAAAAGGGGAAGACTCGCTTCATTTGGATCACTATCTGGATCAGTTATTCAGAAAACCGGGTGCGTTATGGGATTGCGCCGCTGTTTTAAAACATAGCTTTGAATCGGATCTGATCTCTTTGTGGAACCGCTTGTATTCCAGGATGGAAAAAAGACAGGCCAATCTGGAGTTTATTCAGATTTTGCTGCTTCGCCGGAAATATAGCCGGGATGATTATATAACGGCAATCAGGCTGGCTCTGGCATATGGCGCTGTGGAATATGCAGCGGTGGTGAACATATTGCATCAGTTAAAAACAGACGCAAGCCCATCTTATAATAAATCCTGGTTTGAAAAGCATCATCCCGAATTGGCTGGTAATATGTTCAATTGCGTATTCGATCTGAGCGTCTATGCCGATCTGGTTAAGGAGGTGGAAAATGTTAAATAACCTCCTTTTGGAACTCAATATGCAAGGTGCGGTTGCAGCCTATGAAAAGCTGAATCAGACGACAACAGACAAAGAGTTGTTGATGATCCAATTGCTTGAGGCTGAACTGCAACACCGCAAAGACAAGTCCATGAAAAGACGTTTGCAGCAGGCCAGATTTCCTGTTGAAAAAGAATGGGTGGAAATTGATCCGGCTCTTAACCCTAAAATTGATTTCAGACGTATAGAGAAGCTCTTTGACGGTAACTTCTTGGAAATAAAACAAAACCTCTGTTTTGCCGGACTCCAGGGAACCGGGAAAACTCATTCTCTGATCGCACTTGGCAGACAGTTGTGCCGAAAGGGAAAGACAGTCCGTTTCTATACGGCATGCGGACTGGTAAATGCGCTGGAGGAAGCAAAACACTCGCTTACTCTCGGAAAACTCATGAACACCCTGCTGATACCAAAATTGCTTATCATTGATGAGCTTGGCTTCGTTCCCTTTTCAGAAAACGGCTCCAGGCTGCTTTTCGATGTGTTTGCAAGCAGATACGAAAGAGGCTCAATTGCGGTCTCTACCAACCTGTCTTTTGAAAAATGGGTGCAAGTGTTCGGCTCGGTTGAACTCACAGCAGCCCTTGTTGATAGATTTACACACAAAGCGGAAATTATGCTTTTCGAAGGTGATTCAGTAAGATTGATGCAAACTAAAAACAAAAAATCCTGCTTAATTAATGCCATAAAGAACCCTGCTTGCTGAAAAAACAAGCAAATTCGAAATGTAAAAATGGCAGTAATTATTTTTAACTCAAAATGGTTGTTAAAAAAATAACCCGGAAATTTATGTTATGGAAACGCTTTTATTCCATAATATAAATTTCCGGGAAAAGAGATGATAATTGAACTTATCTTTAACTTAACTCAACTGTGGAAACTCATAATTATAAATTTCCGAATGTCATAAAAATAGATTGCCGAAAACAGCCGAAGGCCATGCAAGCAAGTGACATCGGTGGCCAATGTCCTGGTTGGCAGAGCCTGCGGCAGCGCCAACTAGGGCATGGCACAGATAGGAGCAAAGCAACGTTGGGCGATTTTTTTTTACCATATCTCTTCCAACGCCCAGCGAAATACCTTATCCAGCCTTTCTATATCGGGATTGCCATTATTACCATCAAAACTCTTAGTTCTAAGTCTCTCCAACTCTGCCTCAATGAACTCACTGATAATAGGTATTCTCGGTTCTCTGTATAACTCCTGGCCTTCTCTCTTACGCCTTAATAATTCGTGAATCGAAGCTTTTAACTCATCATCCGCTACCTGTCGTTGGATAAGTAGCGCAAACTCCATAGGCACAACACCATACCCCGCTTCTATCCACTTACAAGCTAATATCGGACGTAAAACATAAAAATATTTCTTAACCCAAACAATTTCACCTTTCAGATATTCCCTGAAATTACCCTCAGCCATGTGCAGATAATGGTACAGACAAGACTTTGGTGAATAATAATCCGGCATCAATTGCCTTATCTTTTCTACAATATCAGTCCGATGTTGATAGACGATAGGCGAATTGAGCCATTCCAACAAAGGAGGATTGGATTTCCGTAGGAGTTTGAGAGTTTTTCGGATGTCCCAGCCGCTTATGTCTATCAACTCACTGATTTTGCGTTCAATTATGTCTCGTTTATCATCAATAGAGAGATACCAATTGGGGGGATGGATATATACAAAACGCACATCATAATCACTGTCCGCCGAAGGAAAGCCCCAGGCTCTACTGCCGGACTCACAAGCATATAAAATGCAAACTCCTTCCTCCTGCTCAAGTTTTTGTAGTCTCGATCGAATCTCCTGTCTTATCTTGTCCATTTATCTCTAAATTACGCTTCTTTTGTTTGCAACCAACATTGCTTTTCAGCAGGTGCGGCTTTTTGCGATCCGCTGAAAAAGCCTTGTTGGGCAATTATGATTCAAACTCATTTCTTGAAATGCCGGATTGACGGATAATGGATTGTAATGTTCCTATCCGCAATTCTTCGTGGTTAGGAACCGGTGTACGGTAATCGTGGTATCAGGAAGTTGCTTCTGCATCACGATATGGCTGCCACGTTGCCGAATTTCTTCGAACCCATGCCGCGAAAGAACAGCGCAGACCTGTTTTCCGGAGAGGATACGAAGCTTACCCAATGGCAACCTCCACTTGGGTCACATATACTTCCTCATGAAAGCGTGTCCGAATTTCTGAGGGCGAGGCTGTTTCAAAAAATAGCTCAAGTGCCTCCCGAAGATTCTTACGAGCCTCTTCTATTGTATCTCCCTGGCTAGCAATATCGAATTCCGGGCAGAGAGAAACATAACTATCGCCCTCACGTTCGATAATTGCAGTAAGTTGTTTTTGCATGGTATCTAACTCTTTTACTTCTTAGAAGGTTAACTGTTCAATAACGGTGGTTTCTTTTTAGATTAGCTTCGGATTTTTTTTATCATGATTTACGTTAGAAATCTACTCGTTTCATTAAAATGGGTGTAATTAAAAGTTATAACGCAAACAGCATCGAACCGGCGAATGTTCTGCAATCCATGAAGCTCAATACCAACACTTTTAATTACACCCGGTTTCTGCATAGTTATTGACAAAGGGCGGTTTTTTACCTTACACTATAAGTAAGGAAAAATAATCCTTACCAAGAGGTGTATTATGATTATTGCCAAAGTAACATCCAAAGGACAGGTTACAATTCCCAAAGAAGTCCGTGAAAGGTTGGGAGTCCATCCGGGAGAGGATGTTGGTTTTGAGGAAAAAGATGGATTGTTAGTTGTCTGCAAAGTGGTCACGAAATCCCCTTTCGACAAATGGGTGGGGAAATTGAAGCATCTGAAGGGGCAACGAAGCGACGATATAGTTCGGGAGGCGCGCGGGCATGATAACGGCACTTGACACGAACATCATCCTTGATGTCCTGATCCCGGGAGAACCCTTCGGCGAATCATCCAAAGATCTTCTGGACCTACATTTATCCAAGGGAAAGCTTATCATATGTGAGGTGGTTTTCGCTGAACTGGCAGCCATGTTTCCTTCCGAGGAGGAGATTGCATCGTTTCTTGCCGATACAAGGACTACCCTTGTCTATTCCGATGAAAAATCGCTCTATATGGCTGGTTCGAGATGGGCGAAGTATGCGAGAAAAAGCGTAAAGAACCGTTTAACCTGCGGCAAATGCGGCCATCCTTTTGAAGTGATATGTCCCCGATGCAGAGCAGCCCTGACGAAGCGGCTTCATGTTCTGGCTGATTTTCTTATCGGTGCCCATGCCCTTGTCGAAGCCGACTGCATCCTTTCACGGGATATGGGCATATACAAAACATATTTCAGTGATCTGAAGGTCATCAATTCGGTATAAACGATCCGTTGATTTCAATTCCATCCATTAAACCCCTAAGAACATCAGCCTTCCGATCCTCCAGAATCAACTCAATAGCCTGACGCAAACTACTCTTGGTTTCGTCGATTGTCTCACCTTGTCCATTGGCACCAGATACCTCAGGGCAGATGTCCCAGAAGCCACCCTCAGGAGCGGCCTCTATTATTGCTGTAAATTCTGCTTTCATTTTAATCTCCCTGATATTTTGATCGTTGATCGAACGACCCGCATAAGCCGCGCCGCCAATGACCTTGCCGCGTAGCGCCGCCGAGAACGTTGCTTTTCAGCAGGTGCGGCTTTTTGCGATCCGCTGAAAAAGCCTTGTTGGGCAATTATGATTCAAACTCACTTCTTGAAATGCCGGATTGACGGATAATGGATTATAATGTTCCTATCCGCAATCCTTCGTGGTTAGGAACCGGTACGGTAATCGTGGTATCAGGAAAGTTGCTTCTGCATCACGATATGGCTGCCACGTTGCCGAATTTCTTCGAACCCATGCCGCGAAAGAACAGCGCAGACCTGTTTCCCGGAGAGAAATTTATGTTTTTTTAGTTGATGTTTTCATTAAGCCCAGCTAAAAAATATCCCATCTTTCGATCTGATTCCAATCATTTTCAAGATAAGCTTGTTACACAATCACTGGATATTAAGGAGCGCACAACATGTTGGATATAAAAGACATACTCTCCCATTTGTCATACAAGCAGGCATGCAAACTATTAGGGCCTGAAGGAGAAAAATTTATCAGGACCGGAGGCCAGTTCGAAATCAGCCTCGAGGATCAAGTCATTTTAAACCGGGACTTTTTTCAACTGGATATGGAAGAGGCTGTTGTCACCATCAGTCTGGATCCAATGAAAGAAAAAGAACTCAATTGTGTGTGCAGCGTATGCAACACTGCATGCAACCATAAAGGCGCAGCCCTGTCTCTTATCCTTGAAGAAAAGCTGGCGCTCGGGCTTTCTGCGCCACCGCCGGAGCGTGTTCCCATTGAGAGCCTGAGTGAGCAGGAACTGGTGGAACAGGAATTAAAAGACAGAATAGAGCGGGCCAATACCCAAAAGATGCGGATTCAGCCATTTGGAAAAAACGAGTTGTGGACCGACTATTCCGTCACAAACCTTGCTTCCGGCAAGTCCTATAGAGTTGCTTTGCGGGGATGGGAAAGGGGCGAATCATATTGCACATGTCCGGATTTTCGTAAAAACACCCTTGGAACATGCAAACATATTCTGCACGTGATAAATAATGTGCGCAAACGATTCAGGAAAAACATTCGGGAAACTCCATTTCAAATAAAAAATATTTGCGTATATCTGCGTTACGGCACGGATTTGGAACTACGACTCCTGATACCTGAAAGCCTTGACAGTAAATCCACGGAAACCGTCCGCCCGTTTATAAACCGGCCCATTAAAGATGTCCATAAATTGCTGAAACAGGTCAACATCCTTGAAAAAGAAGGACATGACGTGATTATCTACCCGGATGCAGAAGAATTCATCAGCCGGATGCTCTATTGTGAGCAGGTCAAGCTCAAAGTGGAAGGCATCCGCAAAGACCCTGCAAGGCATCCGTTGCGAAAAAGTCTTCTGAAAACGGAATTGCTCCCTTATCAGCTTGACGGCATTGCATTTGCCGTTGGACTGGGAAGAGCCGTTATTGCCGATGATATGGGTCTGGGGAAAACCATCCAGGGAGTCGGGGTAGCTGAATTGCTGGCTCAGGACGCCAATATAGCCAAGGTTCTGATCATTTGTCCCACGTCCTTAAAGTCACAGTGGCGATTGGAAATAGAGCGCTTTACCGACCGATCCTGCCGGCTTATCATAGGAAATGCTGAGGAAAGGGCAGCTCAATATGACAGCCATTCATTCTATACAGTCTGCAACTATGAACAGGTTCTCAGGGATATTCAAAACATTGAGAAAATAAAGTGGGACCTGATTATTCTTGATGAAGGCCAGAGAATCAAAAACTGGGAGACTAAGACCAGCCAGGTCGTAAAGGCGTTAAAATCCCCCTTTGCATTGGTTCTTACGGGAACACCGCTCGAAAATAGACTCGAAGAACTCTTTTCCATAGTTGAATTTATTGATGACCGGCATCTGGGGCCGGCCTTTCGGTTTTACAATACCTATCGAGTCACCGATGAAAAAGGAAAACTGCTTGGCTACAAAAATCTGGACAACCTGAGAAAAGCGCTCAAACCGGTACTTATACGGCGCACACGTGCCGAAGTCATAAAGGAACTGCCGCCCCGAACCACTGAAATAATACGGATAACCCCCACCGAAGAGCAACTGATTGTTCATAATCAAAACAAACGCATAGTGAGTCAGATCCTTTCCAAAAGATATATCTCGGAGATGGATCTTTTGCGTTTACAAAAGGCATTATTGATTTGCAGGATGGCCGCCAACAGCACATTTCTGGTGGACAAACAACCTCCGGGTTATTCCAGTAAGCTGGAAGAGATCGACATGCTTTTGGAAAATCTCAAGGCTGAAAAAGATCGCAAGATTATTTTATTTTCAGAGTGGACCACAATGCTCAACCTTATCGAGCCGGTATTGGAAAAACATAAGCTGGATTATGTGCGGCTGGATGGCTCTGTTCCTCAAAAAATGAGGCTGAGTTTGATAAACCGGTTTCAAAAAGACCCTGAGTGCAAGGTATTCATATCCACAAATGCAGGATCAACTGGGCTGAATCTTCAAGCAGCTGATACGGTTATTAATGTGGATCTGCCCTGGAATCCCGCAGTCCTGGAGCAGCGTATCGGCAGAGCGCATAGAATGGGTCAGAAAAGACCGGTCCAGGTATTTCTTATGGTAACAAAAGATACTCTGGAAGAAAGTTTGCTGGAAACCCTGTCCTCCAAGCATGCCCTTTTCCTTGCGGCGCTTGATCCGAACTCTGAGGATGCATCCATTGATCTGGCGAGCGGCATGGATGAACTTAAAAGACGACTGGAGATCCTTATAGGTAAAAAGCCTGTTGAACCTGAAGATAAAAGCATGCTTGCGCAAGTTGAAGATGAAGCACAAATGCTTGCAAAAAAACAACGAATTGAAAATGCAGGCGGACAGCTCCTTAGCGCAGCCTTTAATTTTATCGACGAGATGTTTCCAAAACAGGAAGATACGGAAGAAATCAATCAAATGACCGGGACTTTTGAAAAATATCTGGCAGGTTGTATGAACAGGGATGAGAACGGTCAATTAAAAATGACCTTCACCTTGCCTGATGAATCGGCCCTTCATTCCCTTGCAAAATCACTCGCAAAGATGGTTAATATAGGGGCTCAGAAATCATCGCATTAAACGGTTCAACATGATATGAACTGTCGCCGCTCTTGACATTACCTACAGAAACGGTAATATCAAAAAAAAATAAAATCATATACCGGAGGATTAAAAGTGTATTCGAGAATACTGATTCTCAGATTTCCTGAAACGGAAGTGCAAAAACCCTTAGTGTGCTCTCTTGTAAAAAACTATGATCTTATGTTTAATATCTTAAACGCAACCATCCTGCCTAAAAAAGAAGGAATCATGGTTCTTGAGCTTTTCGGTACAAGGAAAAACTTTAATGAGGGAGTCCAATACCTGAAAAATCAGGGAGTAAGCGTTCAAAACGCTTCCCAGGAAGTTAAGCGTGATAATGATAAATGCACTCACTGTGGTGCATGCACGGCAGTGTGCCCTACCGGTGCTCTTTCAATTCAGCGCCCGGAAATGACTGTGGTTTTTGATCAAAGCAAATGCAGTGTCTGTGAACTCTGCGTTCCGGCCTGCCCGCCTCGTGCAATGAAAATCCGACCTGTAAATAATAACTTATTTTAAATGAAAGAAAAAATTGCCATTGCCTTAAGCGGCGGAGTAGATTCGCTTGTTGCAGCTTATCTTCTTAAAAATCAAGGTTATGACGTTACAGGAATACATTTTATAACCGGTTATGAACACGGCAAAGTTCAGGATTCAGGCAAAAATAATCCTGAACTTCAGAAAATAACTCAGCTTGCAAAACAGATTGAAATTAATATTGAATTTTTTGACTGCCGCACTCAATTTAAACAAATTGTCATAAACTATTTCACACAAACTTATAAAGCCGGAAAAACTCCCAATCCCTGCATAATTTGTAACCAGTCAATAAAATTTGGAGTGGTTCTTGAGTTTGCCAAAAAGATAGGATGCACTTTTCTTGCAACAGGACACTATGCAGGAAAAATGACCGGCAGGGACGGCATGTTTCATCTTCTTAAAGGCGCAGACACAAAAAAAGACCAGTCTTATTTTCTTTCAATGCTTTCTCAGAAACAACTTTCATGCGCTATTTTTCCTTTATACGGGTTTACCAAAAAAGAAGTAATCAGGCTATCGGAAGAAAAAGGTCTGCATCCTGCTGTTCAGAAAGAAAGTCAGGATATATGCTTTATCAAAGACAATGACTACGCAGATTTTCTTATACGGGAAACCGGATTTAGCCCCAATGATGGCATAATTGTTGATATAAACGGGAAACGAATAGGAAACCACAAAGGGATTCATCAGTTTACTGTTGGTCAGAGGCGTGGAATCAACTGCCCTGCCCCGGAACCCTATTATGTGATCAGCATAGATGCCGATGCCAATAGTGTTGTGGTCGGATCAAAAAACGATCTTTTAACAAAGCATTGCAAAGCAGCAAACATAAACTGGATAGCAAAATCATACACAACTGAGCTTAAAGTCTGCACCCGCATAAGATATCGCAATAAAGAGGTTCCATCCGTTCTCTTTCCTGAACCGGGCAATTGTGCAACAATAGAATTTGAAAGCCCTCAGTCTGCAGTAACTCCCGGACAATGCGCCGTTTTTTATATAGGGGATGAAGTTATAGGCGGAGGCTTTATCGAAAATGCCTAAGTTTATTAGCACAACTCTCGGATGTAAAGTAAATCAGTGCGAATCCGAATCCATTTCAAAACATCTTGTTTTATCAGGATGGTTATCAGCAGAAGACGGAACTGGAGCTGATGTCTGCATCATCAATACATGTACCGTAACCGCAAAAGCATCAATGCAGTCAAGACAGGCCATAAGAAAGGCGATCCGATTAAATCCTGAAGCAAAAATTATTGTAACCGGCTGTTATGCCGAAACCGAGTCTGATGAATTAAAAAAGATAAACGGGGTTCATCATATAATAGGGCAAAAGGAAAAACATAAAATATTATCCCTGGCAAATAACTGTTTTTCAGATGGCAATCCAATGCCCTGTAATGATGAGTTATTTGATGAAAATGGATTTATGCGGCTTCCTGCTCTTCATTCCGAAAACAGAACAAGGGCTTTTTTAAAAATCCAGGATGGCTGCGAAGCTTTCTGCACTTATTGCATAGTTCCTTACGCACGCGGGAAAAGCCGAAGTATGCCGTTTGAAACTGTTATTGAAAGCATAAAAAATATTAAAAAAGCAGGACACAGAGAAGTTGTTTTATCAGGAATTCACATCGGAAAATACGGCCTGGATCTTTCTCCGAAAACATCCTTATTGTCATTACTTAACTTATTAGACTCTTTAGATATAATTGATCGTATCCGCATAAGCTCGATAGAACCGAATGAACTTGTTCCTGAAATTATCAGCCTTGCAGCAAAATCAGACATAATATGCCCTCATTTTCATATTCCGCTTCAAAGCGGGGATAATGAGATACTGAAAAAAATGCGAAGGCCATATACCAGTGAATTTTTCAAAGACCTTATACTTAACATAAACAATCATATGCCGGATGCTGCAATAGGAGTGGATATTCTTGCAGGGTTTCCCGGAGAAACGGATGAAGCTTTTCAAAATACATATTCTCTGATTAACGATCTGCCGGTAACTTATCTTCATGTTTTTCCATTTTCACCCCGTAAAAATACACTTGCTGCAAATATGGCCGGAAGAGTTCCGGCCGATATTGTAAAGTCAAGATGCGCAATTCTGCGTAAACTCGGAAGTTTAAAAAAAGCCGGCTTTTACAAAAAAGCCGTAGGAACCGATATCAATGTCCTGATCGAAGAGAAAAGAGAGCCGCAAAATAACCTCCTGAAGGGATTATCTCCAAATTATATACCCGTGCTTATAAACGGTGATGACTGTATGAAAAATTCGATAGCAAACGTAAAGATTCAAAGAGCATATGTCAACTATGTTGAAGGTATAATTTAATAAATACCAATGCTGGCCGGAATCAATTTATATTGTAATGAACCTGATTACAAATGACCTTCCGTAAAAAACAGGTGTGGCTGTTTCCTGCCGGGTAAAATGCGTTTAATTTTATGTTAAAACACTATTTCACAGAAATTTTTTCTATAATTACCGGATTAACAGGTACATCGCCCATAAATCCCTTGGATGAGATCTCGACACTTTCTATCTTGTCAACAACATCCATTCCTTTGATAACTTTCCCAAAAACTGTATAACCATACCCCCGTGCAGTCGGGGAGGAATAGTTCAAGAAATCATTATCCTTGGTATTAATAAAAAACTGGCTGGACGCTGAATTTGGGTCACCTGTTCTTGCCATGGCAATTGTTCCCCTGACATTTTGAAGGCCATTATTTGATTCTATCGCTATAGGAGCAAGTGTTTTCTTCTGTACCATGTCTTTTGTGAAGCCGCCGCCCTGAATCATGAAGCCTTTGATAACTCTATGAAAAACAGTACCGCTATAAAAATTACTATTAACATATTGGAGAAAGTTTTTTACTGTATTTGGAGCTTTTTCAGAAGCCAGTTCAATTTCAATATTTCCAAAATTAGTTTGAATCACTACCTGAGAAACCCCCTGCCCGGCAGCCTGGCTCAGAGTCCCAAAGACCGGAACAAAGAAGCAAGCAATTAGGTTTACCAGTACCACGGCACTCAGAATGCGTAAATTATTTTTCTTTTCTTTCAAGGTTTTGTCCTCCTGTTTTTTGGGAAAATAATGTGGGGAAAAATTCAAAGATCCGGTCAGCCGCTTTTATACCCGCGACATTTACGGATAATTATCCATCTGCTGTTAAAGATCAATATCAATCCAGGCAGGATCGTGATCACTGCCGTCTCCTTTATGTTTGGTGCGTCGATCAATTGTCGGGTTAGCAAATCGTCCGGCAAGAGCCTGGCTTACCCATATCTGATCAAAAAGACTGTATTCAGGCAGGTCCGGACCAGAAGGATTAAATCTATGTGTCCAGGCTGAGGTAAAGCTTATGATAAAACAAACTGCGTTACCATTCAAGCTTGAAATAACGAAAGTACTGCATGAATAAACCAGGCAACGCTTTGTATGCTGGCAATTCACCATACGGTTCAGAAATAAATTACTTGATGAAACTGATAAATTATATAATATTTCTTTTTGTTTGTGCTTATTTTTTTATTTTACTCACCCTAAAAAGGGTATTTTTTTTACTAATATTTGCCTTATAGCTTGGAATTGATTATAGTATATTAAACTTGCTTCCGAACTATCGTTATTCGTCCGGCCAGAGCATGGCTAAGGGAACAAAATGAAGGATTTTCGCTCTTTTCCCGCCCCGACCATTAAACTAAGTATTACTAAATCCGGAAAACATTCGTGTTACGGGAGATTGGATGAACAGGAAAATATCACATAAATCTGCTAAAGCAATAATTGAAATAAGTTCAGCCACAAAGCAGATTCAGAATTTCCACGAATTTCCACAAGTAATTGAATCAATAATATCAAAACATATACCGCTTGACTGGATTGCAATGTATAGCAATTCATCTTCAGAAAAAGAAATGATAACGCTTACCAATCCAAATCTGTCATTTGACTGGAACGAGATTTATTCACAGGTCGGACCTTACGATTATTTTGGGGCCTGCATTCAAAAATTGAATCCGGGGGAATTTCTTATCAACCAGGATGTAATTGACCCAACCATCGAGGAACAATGTTACAGCCTGGATTTTGCTAAAAAGCATACCGGAACAAATCATTTTATGGGCTTAATGGGTTTCAAAAATCGCAAGCAATTTCATGCATACGGATTTTATCGCGCCGATAAAAAAGATTCTTTTACCCAGGAGGATAAAATATTTTTCAGCTGCCTGAGTTCACTATTTGTCTCTATCTCAAATACGCTTTTCTTATATCTCCAAAACGATTTCATGCGCGCAGGCATTGAGTACCTGATGGCTGGTGAGTCCATAAAGCCCCTTGTTTTTGATAAAAGACTCAAGCCTGTTGAAATTCCTGCAGTTACCCTTAAAATACTTTCCGAAGTTTTTGATGAAACTAATTACGCAAAGCTTCCCGGAGAGTTTATTCAATGGATTAATACAACAATAGCACCCCGTGGTTATATTGAGCCGAATACCGGACCATGGTTTCTCAGACGAAACCTGCCAGGGAAAATGATATTATGCCAGGCCTATGTGATATTAACTCCGGACAAAAGACTTTATCTTTTGATTAAGATAAAATCCAAAAACAGTACGATTGACTTTTCCATGCTTAAACAATTAACAAATAGGGAGATAGAGGCTCTTGAATACTTGCCTATTGGCTATACAAACAAACAAATCGCAAAGATCATGGGCATAAAAGAAGTAAGTGTGAAAAAGCTCTTTAAGAATATAGCCCTGAAGTTAGGGGCATTCGGTAAAACAGAAACACTATATCGTGCGCTGTTGGAAAAACATCTGTTAGAATGAATCGCCGTAAATAAATATAAATACGATTAACCTGACTTTTCACGAAGATATTCTTGCTTTTGGCCAATGTTTTGTTTATTATTTTAGTCATTAAGGAGTTGATATGAAACGGCAATCCGTATCAAAAGACTATGTTCACACCGATTTAAATGAGGAATTCAGCGCCATTGGGGGCTACTATGTCCTGACGGAGGAAACCTGTCATCCTTTCTGTGACCGTGAGATTCTCTACTTATCGGGTTACTGCGTAACCTACAACTCTTGCTGCGGTTCCGGAAATTTATCCTATGCCATTGTACCCGGTTTCATCATCGACTGGAAATATAAAAAAAACTCAGACGGTTTTTTTGTGTCCAGGATTGAACCTGTCAGAGACCAGGCACTGCAAAAAAAAATCACATCCATGATTGAACAGAAAGAATCGGTCAGCCAAGTTAATTTTCTATAATAAGTCTATAATGAGTAATGATACGTAGCAAACACCGGTGCGTTTCCCGCGTTTAATTTCCGGCGTTAACCTTCAACGGACGACATGATAAAGTTAAATAAATAAACAACTTTAAAACTGGCTGTTGCAGGGCACGAATTGATTATGCATACCACCATTCCATCCTAAGATGACAAAGAAGCTGACTATTAGTTTAAGGAGGTTATTCCATGAAACACTGCACAATCGTTGTTGCCTGGGGCCTCATGTTTATGATATTTCTTTCAGTACTTGAGGCCGATGCTTTCTCCATCTGCCCGGTTCACTTGACTTAAAGCTGAGCTGGAACAATTCGCTTCGCTACAATTGGGCAATGCGTATGCAGAACCGTGATCCGCGTATTGCCGAAAATGACCAAGAGGATGCTCGAACGCCTGGGATACACCGTTTTAGCTGCCTCCATGCCGGACAAGGCGATCTCCCTGGCCAAGACTCATCCCGGAGACATCCACCTGCTTATAACAGACGTGATCATGCCAGCAATGAATGGCAGGGATCTTTTTGAATGCATTCACGACATCAGGCCCGCGATAAAATGCCTCTTTATGTCCGGCTATACAGCCGGCGTGATAGCGAATCATGGTGTTCTGGACGAGGGGGAGTTTACTTCATGCAGAAACCTTTTTCGCCAATGGATCTGGCCGGCAAAATTCGCAAGGCGCTTGAAGGGAAAAGATGAAAATAATAATCTGAGCCACTTTCAAAACGTTTCAGTTGGCATTTGATATCCAAATTGCTTTCCTGTTTTTGATATAGTTAGTCTCCAAAAAGTTCTTTTAGTCTTTTTGCTGCAGAATCAGTAAGAGTTTTTTTTGCTTTTGCTATCTCAATGGTATGAAGCCCCAGTATTTTGTAAAGAGGCAGAAGGTTTGGCGTCTTAGAACCGATTTCAGACAAATGATTTTCAATTGTTTGGATATCGCCTCTTGCAATCGGTCCGGTTAAGGCATCATCTATGCCCATTTTTTCTATATTTGAAAGAGTGCCTTGTATCAGCGGTTTTAAACCCATAAATGCTTCTTTTGCCGGCACTCCTGCCTGGCCTATCAGGTTTAAAGAAAGGTCAAGTAAAGTAACAAGGTAATTTGATGCAACTACTGCTGAAGCATGATAAAGAATTTTTGCATCTGTTTTTATGGAGATACAAACAGAACCAAGATCCTTAACAATTATACTTGCCGCATCGACTGCTTTTTTGTCGCCTTCAACAGATGTTACAATGCCGGAGAAAGGATTGATGCCATATTCGCCGGTTGATGCAAAACTCTGTAAGGGATGCATGGATCCTATGCTTGCGCCGCAGACTTTAGCTGATAAAAGCACATTGGATGTCAATGCTCCGCTGCAGTGAAGAACAATGGATTCCCGGCTAAAACCTTTATTGTTTGCTATACTGCTGCAAACTTCTTCAATTGCACCATCAGGAGTTGTAATAAATACAATGTCTGCTTTGGTTGCTTCCCATAAAACATCTGTGAAATTTGTGCTGCCGATCAATAAGGCTGTTCTTTTTGCTGATGAGAGGCTTTTGCTGGCAAAACCAGCCGGGGTATAGCCGGCTTCGGCAAGGAATTTAGCAAGAGCAGTGCCCACTCTTCCGCATCCAACTATTGAAAATGAAGGTTTCATTGATTCTTACCTTTATTATTGCTCAGTATATCTAATAAGAAGAGGGTTTGGTGCTTTATCCGTTATTGCAGTTTATATATTTATGGACACAGAATATTCAAGAAAAAAAACAGCTGTTACAGCAATTATCATAAATCGGTTCCATTTGTGTGAGGTTGCGTATGCGAACCGCAGAATGCAAAAAAGCACCCCTGCCTTATCAGCGTGAATGCTTTTTTTAACTATTATGATCTGATTACAGCTTTGTCACGTTTGCTGCGCCGGGCCCTTTGGGGCCATTTACGACATCAAAAGTAACACGGTCGCCTTCAGAAAGCGATTTAAATCCGTTTGAATTGATAGCTGAATGATGAACGAATACATCATTGCCATTTTCCTGTTCAATGAAGCCGAATCCTTTACGATCATTAAACCATTTTACAGTTCCATTTGCCATAGTGTTTTCCTCCTTTCAAAAAGTACAATCAAGGTCCCCACTTCAGGTCGCCACTTTGACAACATGGAACAAGCCTTTCGTTCGAAACCGATTTGCAAAACTGTGCAAATCTTTACTGATTTGTCGCAAAATACAACGCCAGCATGCAAATGTCAAGATAAATTATCGTAATTTCAAAAAATATTTGCAAGTAACACTATAATAATTTGAATTGTTCGTATTAACCATAAATAAAACCAAAAGAGCATAAAAACCCTAGACCGGGGCTTATCCACCCCCGGTCTGATAAGCTTTTTACTACACGGGCATTTTTAAAATCCATTAAAGATTAAGAAGCCTTTTTATGCTTTCGGTAATCTGTTCTGCCGATGCAGGTTTTGGCATATAATCATCGGCTTCCATGCTCATTCCGTCATAATGGGAATAACGTGTTGAGGTAACATGTGAAGCAACCGCAGTTAAAAGAACAATCGGAATATCGGAATACTGTTTATCCTTTTTTAATTTTGAGCATACTTCATACCCATCCATTTCAGGCATCATTACATCAAGGACAATTGCATCGGGAGGATTAGTTTTAACTTTGGCAAGACCTTCAGCTCCATCATAAGCAAGTTCAACATCAAAGCCTTCTTTTTCCAGATACTTTTTTAAAATCATGGAAAAATCGGGTTCATCATCCACCACAAGGATTCTCTTCTTACCGTTCATAGCACCTCCTTTTTAAGTTTACAGTAAATTCATCAGATTGCCGCTGAAAATGTATGTTGACTAGAAAACCGATCTTTTAGATTAATTATATTATAATTTAATAAATAATAGAAATCAATCTTTTGATACCGTCGTAAAAAGTAAGCAAACAAATATTGTGGATACATTAATCTACTGCAGGTCTTGGATAAAGACCGGCGCTTTCTACTATTTCAGGAACCTTTTCTTCCCATTCAATAGCCATTATATGAAAACCCTTAACACCTTCAACCTCTTTTAAACGCTGAATCGACTCAATACATATCTTTATTCCTTCATCAGGTTGTTTATCTTTTGGAGTGTCGGACATTCTTTTTACAACTTCATCAGGAACATCCATTCCGGGTACCCTGTTTTTCATATATTTTGCCATGCCCGCTGATTTTAAAGGGGTAAGCCCTGCAAGAATATAGACTTTCTCATGCAGACCTCTATCGCGGGCCATCTTCATCCACAGCTCAAACTTGTCAAGATTATAGATGCACTGTGTCTGGATAAATTCAACACCGGCAGCAATTTTTTTTGCAAGGCGCGGAACTCTTATTTCAAATGGATCGGCAAAAGGATTGGCAGCAGCTCCGACAAACATTTTCGGCGGACGCTCTATATCAGCTCCTCCTAAAAATTTTCCTTCATCGCGCATATGCCTTGCTGTCTGAATAAGCTGCATTGAATCAAGGTCATGCACATTCTGGCCCTGGGCACAATCTCCAAAACTCTGATGATCTCCTGAAAGGCAAAGAAGATTAAAAATATCAAAGGAAGCCGCACCCAGTATATCGCTTTGTATCGCAATTCTGTTTCTGTCCCTGGTTACCATCTGGAGAACAGGTTCAAGCCCCATCAATTTTAATTTTATACATGCCGCAAGGCTGCAAAGGCGGGTAACTGAAGTCTGATTGTCTGTGATATTTATAGCATCCACATGGTTTTTAATAAGGTTTGCTTTATGTTCTATATGACTGATATCGCTGCCACGCGGAGGACCGCATTCCGAGGTAACCGCAAAATGGCCTGCTGCAAGAATCTTTTCAAGTTTACTTGGCGTTTTGCAATTCATAACTGCACATCCTCCCTTGCAACTTTCCGGGGTCCTCCGGCTCTGTCGGCAGACCAGTCTTTCAAAGGAATAATAATTTCAAAATCATCAATTCTGCCAAGCGCTTTTAAACGGTCGACTATCAACTGCCAGGCGCAGTCAAGATCCTTGCTTATTTCGCACTTACCCTTTGTTGATCCGCCGCAGGGACCATTTAAAAGCCTCTTTGCACATCTTGATACAGGACATATACCGGCAGTTTTTGAAAGCATACATTTCCCGCAGGCCTGACATCTTTCGGTCCAGAGACCGCGTTTTTCGGTAACACCAAGAAAACAGGTATTAACACCCGGATGCACAGGAACGCTCTGGTATTTTTCAGCCACAAACTGCACTCCAACACCGCATGCCAGAGATAAAACCGCATCATATTTGTCCACGCTGTCACGAATTTCTTCAAGATATTCGTGATCACATTGACGTTCCGGGGTTATCTCATCTATTTTTATTTCTTTGCCTTTATTTAAAAAATACATCCTAAGTGCAGAAGCCAGAATCCCAACCTCCTTTTTGCCGCCGGCCTCACAGACTGTGACGCATTCATTGCAACCCAGTATCAGAATTTTGCTGTAGTTTTTCAGATCCTCGATAATTTCTTCAATCGGCTTTTTATCAGCTACAATCATATGTCGCGCCCTTTCTTTTATTTATATTATGATGGTAAAGATAATCAGTTTTCTGCACTGTGAGTTCCCGGAATTAAATAGTAGTATTATGCTCACATAATATAAGGACTTTTACGCCGCTTTATTTTTAGCGGCAATTTTAATCGGATTCGGGCCAAGTTTTCTGATAAGCTCATCCATCTCAACTGCGTACTGTGCAAATCTTGGACCTTCAGCAGAAGAAAGATTTCTCATCTGAACCCTTTCTCCTCCTACTCCTATTACATCTAAAATCTTTTGAGCCTGTTCGATTCTCTTTCTTGCTCTCAAATTTCCGCTGTTGTAATGGCATTCACCTTCCATGCAGCCTACCGCATATACTCCGTCAGCTCCTTTTTCAAAAGCCCTCAGGATATGAATAATATCGACTTTGCCGGTACATGGAACTCTTATAATTTTGATATTGGTAGGATAGTTTAATCTCATGGAACCTGCCAGGTCCGCAGCAGTATACCCTCAGTAATTGCAGCAAAAAGCAATTATTATGGGTTCAAAATCCTGATTCATATTACTCCTTCCAGCAAAGCTTCAACCTTGCTCAATATCTGATCATCCTCATACCAGTTCAATTCTATTGCCTTTGCCGGACATTCGGCCGCACACACTCCGCATCCGTGACAAAGAGCAACATCAATTTCACTCACTCCTTCAGCATTGATTTTTGGTACACCATAAGGACAAGATCTGACGCATATAAGACATGATGCACATTTTTCTGCTTCAACATAGGCGGTAACGGCAGATAGGGTCAATTGATCCTGAGAAAGAAATGTTGTTGCTCTGGAAGCGGCAGCCAATGCCTGAGAAATTGACTCTGTAAGCAATTTAGGACTGTGAGCCGTTCCGCAAATAAAAATTCCTTCAGTAGCCATATCTACAGGCTTAAGCTTAACATGCGCCTCCAGAAGATAGCCTTCGGCATTAAGAGCAAGTTTTACAATGGAAGATAATTCAGAGATATCCGTGGGTCTCATCCCGGCACTTAAGGCAAGAATATCTGCAGAAACTTTAAGACGGCGGCCAATAATAGAGTCTCTGAACGTTACCATAAGCCCTTCTTCCGTTGACTCAACTTCAGGCATCTCATCAAGGCTGTAGCGGAAGAAGAGGACACCTTTTCGCCTTGCTTCCGTGTAATAATCCTCAAGAAGTCCGTACATTCTGATATCTCTGTACAGAATATAAATATCGGCATCAGGATTAATATCTTTGATATGAAGTGCATTTTTGATCGCGCTCTGGCAGCAAATCCTTGAGCAGTTTGGATTCTCATCATTTCTTGATCCCACACACTGAATCATTACTATGCTGTCAATGCTATCGGCATTACTTTTGTTTTCAAGCTGGCCAGCAAGTTCTACCTGTGTCATCACTCTTTCATCCTGTCCGTATAAAAACTCGGTGGGAGTATATTCATTTGCTCCGGTAGCAAGAATCACAACACCATGGTCAATTTTTCTTTCATACATGCCAGGGCCCACAATTACTTCTGTGGTAAAATTTCCCTTAAACCCTGTGAACCCGACTATAAGAGATTGGGTTAAAACCTGAATTTTGGGGTGACCGGATACTTTTTTTATAAGATCTGAAAGGTACGGGCCTATTTTTTCTCCTTCAATGGTTGCGGTAAGCTTATTCGCCATACCTCCGAGCTTAAGTTCTTTTTCAATAATCACAGTTTCAAAACCCTGATCAGCAAGGCCGAGCGCTGCAACCATGCCCGAAATTCCTCCGCCTATAACAAGAGCCCTTTTATTAACAGGGATTTTCTTTTCACAAAGAGGATTAAGAGTTGCCGCTCTGGCAACCGCCATTTTGACAAGATTTTTTGCCTTTTGGGTAGCCTTTACAGGATCATTTGAATGAGTCCATGAATCCTGATTGCGTATATTCGCCATTTCAAAAAGATATTTATTCAAGCCGCAAGCTTGCAAAGTATCCATGAAAATTCCTTCATGGGTTTTTGGAGTACATGCTGCAACAACAACTCTGTTTAGATTTTTCTTTTTTATGATTTCTTTCATTCTGTCCTGGGAATCCTGGGAACAGGTAAAAAGATTGTTTCCCGTAAAAACCACATTCGGAAGTGTTAAAGCATATTCGGCTACTTCATTTACATCAACTACACCGGCAATATTTATGCCGCAATTGCAAACGAATACGCCCGTTCTGGGCTCTTTGCCTGTTAAATCAATTTCATCAGGTATCTGTATGGTTTTTGTTCTTGTGCCTCTTGCCGCATCCAGCCTGCTGCCTGCGGCACAGGCAGCAGCGCTGGCTTCAATAACGGAACCTGGGATATCCTTTGGACCCTGAAAAATTCCGCAGGCATAAACTCCCGGTCTTGATGTTTCAACAGGCGTAAACGGCTTGCTTTGGGCAAAGCCATACTTATCCAGATCAATATTTAAGCGCTTTGCCATGTCTATCGTCGACTGGGGAATCTTAAGGCCTACGGACAGCACGACCATATCAAATTCTTCTTCATGCATCATGCCTGATTCATCTGCATATCTTATAATGATATTTTGGCTTTCTTTTACTTCCTCCATAGTATGAATACGCGCCCTGATAAAACGTACTCCGTCTTTATCTTTTGCCTTGTTGTAATACTTTTCATAATCTTTTCCAAAGGTGCGCATATCCATATAAAATACTGCGCAATCAAGATTTATGTGAGAATGCTCCTTTGCAATCATAGCTTCTTTTACTGCATACATACAGCACACAGACGAGCAGTAACCATTCCCGCATTTATTGTTATCTCTTGAACCGATACACTGCAACCATGCAATTTTTTCAGGCTCTTTGTTATCAGAGAGCCTCACAAGATGCCCCATAGTCGGGCCTGATGCGCTTAATATTCTTTCAAATTCAAGACTTGTTATTACATTGGGATTTGTCTTGTAATGATACAACTCATCAAGAGGCAAAGGATCATAAATATCGGTTCCCGGACAAAGTATTACCGAACCAACCTCTATTTGTTTTTCTTCAGCTTTCTGGCTGTGGTTAACAGCATTTGCAAGACAGGCCTCTACGCACTGAAAACACTCGCAGCAATAACCGCAGTTAAGACATCTTCCGGCTTCAGCTTTTCCGTCTTCTTCATTATAGCCAAGCTCAACCTCCTTAAAATTACCGGCCCGCTCTTCTACAGAAAGCTCAGACATTACAGCCCTTGTCTTTATAGTTTCGTCTTCCGGAACAGGTCTGTATACAGGAGCTTCGTTTTTAGCAGTCTCACGGCCTTCGGCCATATCTATCCCGTCTAAATATCTCAATATAGATTCTGCAGCTTCTTTGCCTGCTGCAATAGCTTTAATGGCTGTGGCCGCACCTGAAGCAGCATCACCTCCCGCAAATATTCCGGGAAGATTTGTCTTAAAAGTAACCGCATCAACAGAAATAGTCCCCTTTCGGCTGAGTTCAAGCTTTGTCGGCAGATTTGCCTTATCAACTCCTTGACCTATAGCCATTATAACATTATCAGTATATACAATAAACTCCGATCCTTCAATCGGTATTGGACTTCGCCTGCCGCTGTTGTCCGGTTCTCCTAGTTCCATACGGATACAGCGTAAACCGACAACCTTGCCGTCTGAAGTCAAAACTTCCTGGGGTGCGGCAAGATAGGTTATTTCGGCTCCTTCGGTTTCAGCTGCATGAATCTCTTCTTCCCATGCAGGCATCTCGGCGCGGGTTCTTCTGTAGATTATATTAACCTTTTCGGCTCCAAGCCTTACGGCGCACCTTGCAACATCTATGGCCACATTGCCGCCGCCTATTATCGCAACTTTTTTGCCAACTTCGGATTTTCCGGTTAGATTAACTTCTCTTAGGAAATCAACGCCCTGACGGACTCCTTTGGCTTTTTCTCCGGGTACGCCAAGATCAAGACCCTTGTGTGCGCCGATTGCAATATAAACCGATTTGTAACCTTGTGCAAAAAGATCATCAATTGTCAGATCAGAACCAAGAGCTGTGTTGGTTTTAATTTCAACGCCAAGATTTGTTATTACTTCTATTTCATTATCAAGGACATCTCTTGGAAGTCTGTGCTCCGGTATGCCGACCCTTAACATTCCTCCTGCTTTGGGAAGAGCTTCATAAAGGGTTGAAAGCACTCCTTTTCGCGCAAGATGATATGCGGCAGAAAGTCCTGCCGGACCTGATCCTATGATGGCGACCTTTTCATTTCTTTCGGGAAGCGTTTTGATCTCGATTTGTCTCGGATCGAATTTATCCGCGGCAAGACGTTTAAGGCTGCGTATTGCAACAGGATTATCCACATCGCACCTGCGGCAGGCGTCTTCACATCCATGCGGGCATATTCTTCCAAGAACACCGGGCAAAGGCAGATCCTCCATGATTATCCGGAGAGCCTCTTTATATTTGCCCTGGCCGACCATCTGTACATAACCCTGGACATTGAGCCCTGCCGGGCAAGCCAGTCTGCACGGAGCCTTATCGCTTTTCTGTATGGAATATGCTCCGGGAATAGCCTGTGCGTATTGCTTATAAACAGCTCTGTTTTTTGAAAGGTTTTCATCATATTCATTAGATAGAATTACAGGACAAACCTTTGCACATTCTCCGCAGCCTGTACATTTTGAAATATCTATAAAGCGAGGATTTTGTTTTACAGTTGCAAGAAAATTTCCCTGTTCTCCCTCAAGTGTAAGGAGTTCTGAATTCATAAGAAGTTCAATGTTTAAATGCCGGCCGACCTCGACCAGTTTAGGAGAGATAACTCACATCGCACAGTCATTTGTGGGAAAAGTCTTGTCAAGCTGCGACATGAGGCCGCCGATGGCGGATGATTTTTCAAGCAGATATACATAATATCCGGAACTAGCAAGATCGAGGGCGGACTGCATTCCCGCAATACCTCCCCCAACAACCATAACAGATCCAACAACTCTTTCAGCCATGCGGTGCTCCTTATTATCTAAGAATAAAGGTATAAAACTCCGGTACCAGCTGATTAGTATCTATTGATATTTTGTTATCAGGAATATATTAACTGAATCTGATTGTTTTTTGAGCGGTTTAATAAAATATATAAGATACCCTGTAACCAGTCAAGCAAAAATAATAGCTTTTTAGTATACATTATTTTAATCTTGAATCTGATATTTCAGCATGCTAAAAATATTAGATAAAATATAAACTACAGATAAGGATTATCTTCACGATGCCGTATTCATCTCATCCCATTATCAATATAGCTCTTGTAGGCGGAAGTGAATTATGCAAGGAAATTCTTGAAAAAACCACTTTATATTTTAAACAGCAAGGCGTCCAGGATACTCCCATTATTGCCGTTGCGGATCCTGACACCCAAAGTCCGGGCATGTTGTTTGCGAAGGATAAAGGTCTTATTACACTTGCCGACTATCATGAGCTTTATGATATCTCATACAACATACAACTGATAATAATTTTAAACCCTGATCCGAAAATCCTTGAAGACATTTTAAAAACAAGACCTCCCAGAATACGCATCCTTTCGAATCATGTGTTTGAAATTTTCTGGAAGGTAATAAATTATGAAGGACGAAAACTAAGAGAACAGAATAAAGCCATGGAAACCATTATAAACGGTATCCAGGATTTCATATCTGTAATTACGCCTGATATGACAATTGTTGATGCCAACGAATCCCTGCTTAAGGGCATTGGTCGTTCGGGAAATGAAGTTATCGGACGCAAATGTTACGAAGTTCTTCAAAAAGATTCTTCAGCATGCACAAGTAATGGGATGTTATGTCCTTTAGATGAAGTTATACGTATCAAAAAACCGGTTCAACAGATAAGAACACATATAGACCGTAAGAATAGAGTCCGTCATATTGAGGTTAATGTATATCCCGTCTGGGGGAAAAACGGAAAGATCATAAAATTTATCCAAATAAGCAGAGATATAACGAAGCACAAGGAAGAACAGGAAGAGATTACAAAGCGCCTTGAAAAAATGGTCGAGGAACGCACAAGCCAACTTAAGGAAACTCATGAAAAATTAATCCATAAAGACAAAATGGCTTCTTTAGGCAAGCTTTCCGCTTCGGTAGTTCACGAAATCAACAATCCCATAGCAGGGGTCCTTAATCTTACTATACTTATAAAACGCATGATTCAGGAAAACCATTTTGGTGATAAAGATATGGATGAGATTATGCGTTATCTTAATCTTATGGAAAAAGAAACAAGACGGACAAGCAGAATAGTATCTTACCTTCTTGCCTTTTCAAGACAGAACAAGATGGAATTAAAGCCGTTAAGTTTCAGCAAACTTATCGAGCAAACTCTTTTTTTAAATTCAAACCTTATAAAAATAAACAATGTAAAAATCAAAAACAAGCTTGATCCAAATTTACCGGATATTATTGGCTCGGAAGATCAGCTCCAGCAGGTTATCATGAATCTGATATCGAATGCTGTTGAATCAATGGAATCTAAAGATGGGGGTATTTTAACTATTGAAACAAAGCATTTCCCGAAAAAGGGTAGTATTTTAGCAACATTTAAAGATACGGGTATAGGAATTACAAAAGAAAATCTGACTAAAATATTTGAGCCTTTTTTTACTACCAAAAAACAGGGTAAAGGTGTTGGGCTTGGCCTTTCCCTTGCTTATGGAATTATTCAGGAGCATGGAGGTTCCATAAATGTGAATTCCAAAGAAGGAAAAAGTACTACTTTTAAAATTGATCTTCCAATAAAACGTTAATTAAAAACAATCTTCTATTAACTGACATATTCGGCTGAGTATATTCTTTAATGCCCAGCCACGGATATACTACTCCCTTAAACTGTGGAGGTTCATTGATGAGCAAAGCACGGCTTCTTATTGTTGATGACGAGCTGATAATGAGAGAATCTTTGGCCGGATGGCTTCTAAGAGACGGCCATGAGGTTGAAACTGCTGCAAGCGGGGAAGAAGCTCTTGATAAAATCAAAGAGACCCGCTTTGATATACTGTTTGTAGATATAAAAATGGAAGGAATAAGCGGTCTTGAAGTATTAGAAACGGTTAAAGGAAGTGACCCTGATGTTGCCATTGTTATGATTACGGCATATGGTTCCATACAAACCGCGATCGAAGCAATAAAAAAGGGTGCATATGATTATCTTCTAAAACCTTTTGATCCGCATGAGCTTGGAGTTCTTATCGAAAAAATCCTGGAAAATCAGGCTCAGGCAAGGGAAAATCTTTATCTCAGAGAACAATTCAAGGAGACAACAAGGTTTGAAAGCCTGATAGGTCAATCCATGGCAATGCAGGAAGTATTCGAACTTATACAAAATGTTGCTCCTTTAAATACTACGGTGCTTATTACAGGTGAAACCGGCACCGGAAAAGGTCTGGCTGCAAAAGCCATACATACACACAGTCCGAGATGCCAAGGCCCTTTTGTTGTGGTTAATTGCGGTGCTATACCCGAGAATCTGATGGAAAGCGAACTTTTCGGATACCAGAAAGGAGCATTTACCGATGCTAAAACTACAAAAAAAGGCCGTCTTGAGATGGCCCATGGAGGAACACTCTTTCTGGATGAAATCGGAGAAATAGGCATGCGAATGCAGATTGATCTGTTAAGGGTGCTTGAGGATCGGATATTTTACAGGGTTGGAGGTACTCAGCCGATTGAAACGGATTTCAGGATTATTGCAGCCACAAACAGAACTCTTCAGGAAGCTATCACAAATGGTACATTCAGAGAAGATTTGTATTACCGGTTGAATGTTGTTTCATTTAAAATGCCCTCATTAAGAGAAAGGAAGGAAGATATTCCGCTATTGGCCGATCATTTTCTCCATCGTTTTACACAGGAAACAAACAAGCAAATTGACCGTATAAATCGTGATGCAATGGATGAAATGATGCTTTATGACTGGCCGGGTAATGTCAGAGAGCTTGAAAATGCTGTAGAACGATCTGTGGTCATAGCAAAAAAAAGAACCATTATCCCTCAGGATTTGCCCATTTTCCGGTCTGATGCAATCTGTATTCCATCTGCAAACAGTCTCGAAGAAATCGAAAAAACTCATATTAACAGAATGCTTTCCGATAACGAATGGAATATTTCCGCTACGGCCAAAGTATTAGGTGTTGACAGGTCAACACTATACAGCAAAATCAAACGCTACAATATAAAAAAAGCCTTAGTCTAAAAGCTTGAAGATAGATTGCGAATATAAAATCATCATTTCTCCAATCGGAAATATTGATGCAGAAATAATAGGGTCTGTTGAAAAGGGTATAGCCGGCATATTCGGTTTTCAGACTATAATTCTGCCATTAATAGAAGATATAAGCTTTGCACTTGATTCGGGCCGGAACCAGCATAATTCCACATCAATCCTTGGAAAGCTTGAAAGCTGCACACCTGAATACGCACTCAAAGTTCTTGCAATAACAAATGTGGATTTATTCATTCCGATACTTACCCATGTTTATGGTGAAGCGCAGCTTGGAGGAAGGACATGCATAGTTTCAACATACCGGCTGAAAGATTTTACTTCAACAATGCGGGCCACTATCTCTTTATCCGCAAGAATGGTCAAAGAGGCGATCCATGAACTTGGTCATACATTTAATCTTCTGCATTGCAAAGATCATTCATGCATAATGCATTATTGCCGGACGGAAAATGACGTTGACCGGAAATCGGATCAGTTGTGCAGATACTGTAAAATACTTTTAGAAGATGGAATTAAAAAATTAAGTTCTTAAAAAAAGCCGGGTTAATCTCTCCCAGCCCAACTGAGGTATATTTCCGTAAATATTTTCAGCAAGATATCCTCCGTCGGTATTTAAAAGATGTCCGGATTTTTCGATAGTGCTGTATAGAAGATTTACTTCTTTATCAATGAATTTTTCTGATTGATCGGCAATGTAAAGATTTTTTATATCATCTTTTAATTCTTCAGAATGAAGCCTTAAAATCCATCCGTCAGTATAAGGGTTTTTTCCGGCTGATTTTGCATCTTCTCTTATGTTCGGATTTATATCGGTAATAACACCGCTCACAGGTGAAAGCAAAGAAGCTGTCAAATTACCGCGTTTTATGATAATCTGCGAGCTGTTTTGCTTCATCTGTTTTCCGATAAGTGGCGCTTCAATGTGTTCAAGAGGGCCAAAAACTTTAAGCGCAAAATCATCAAGACCTATTCTCACAGTTTTTCCTTCTTCTATTTTAACCCATGCATGCCCTTTATGCAGATAGTATCCCTGAGGAATACTGAATCCATGAATATTTAATACTTCAACAGGATTAACTGTGGCATGAACAGTATACTGATCTAAGAAATACTGGTCGAACTCGCAGTTTATACACTTGTAATCATGGCTGCAGCTTCTGAAATCCATCCGGCCTTTCATGTGGTGTATGCATGGCCTTTTTGATACAGGCAGTTCTTTTAATTTATCCATCCAGTAAATAATTTTTTTATCCTTTTTGCCTTTGGTATTACTACCTTCTGAAACACTGCTGTTTGCATCTGCCATATTAGTCATGGTTCTGTCAAACTGGCAATTCGCGCAATCATAAAAAGCTTTGCAATACTTGGAGCGTACAACTCCAGCCTGCATCCAGACACATGGAAAGTGGTTTTTCTTTTCTTTTTTTGATCGGAGAGATTCCATTTATACCCTCACTGTAACAAGGTTCCCTGATGTACATAAACATTAACTTATTTTGTCAGGTTTGATAATATTTATTAATAAAAATTAAATGCAGAATATCGTATAAGGAATTTCAAATTATGAAACTAAAGGCGGGGTGTAAAACCCCGCCCTACACTATATTTGCCGTAAAACGGTTTTGCCAATAATCTTCTATCGTAGGGCGGCATTTTATATGCCGCCACAGATAGTGGTTATCTGCCTAAATCATGTCTTAAGAAAAGTTTTTGTGAGATTCTTCCAGTCAAGACCCGGAAGATTTCCATATATGTCTTCCATAAAATAACCGCCATCAGCAGCAAGTGGTCCTGCAACTTTTTCAACCATCCTTTCAAGTTCAACTACTTCTTCACTAATCCAGGAAAGACCGGCTGTATCATCCATAAGTTTTTTAACGGTTTCCTTGATATCCGGCGAACGCACCATAAAAAGCCAGCCATCTCCATAAGGTTCATGATTGGCGATTTCGGGTTTTTCCCTTACATTGGCATTTACTTCAACTATTACTCCGTCAACAGGAGAAAGAACATCAGCCATGTTATCTTTTCGTCTTAATCCCCATCCAACAGCTCCCTGGTCAAACTCTTTTCCAATTAGCGGAAGCTCAAGTGCATCCGCCCTGCCTAATAATTTTAAAGAAAAATCATCCAGCCCGATTCTTATATATCCTCCGCTTTCAATTCTTGCCCAGGTGTGTCCGTTATGAAAATAATATCCTACCGGAACATCAAAACCTTTAATTTGCTGGATCTCACCGGGTACCGTCTTGTTTTTGGTTGTCCAGACATCTTCAAAAAACTGGTCAAAATCGCATTTTGCACATTGATAATCATAGGCGCAGGCCCTTTGTTCAATCCTGTTTGTGAGGCTGTGCCTGCAAACCCTGTTCAGATAAGGTTTCTTTCTCATTGCATCCTGCCAGCTGATTCCGTTTCCTTTTTCAACTTTTTTGCTCATGCCCAAATCATATTTACAAGTAGTGCAATCATAAAAATTATTGCAATCTTTATATTTCACAAGGCCAGCCTGCATCCATATGCATGGATTGGAAGTGTGCGCACTTTTATCAGGTTTTACCTTCCAGGTTTGTCCTCCCAAAACGGTTTTTATTTCGGTTGGATTCGCATCTTTCGCATCACCTTTTTTATAGGTTGATCCATATCCCAGACTGCTTCTTTTCTCTTTTTGAGTGGTCATGTTTTTCTCCTTTGTATTTTATTATATATAATTTATTTAGTTAGTTCTGTTTTTATGTTTATTTTATATAGAGCAATGTATATGCCAACATGTTCAATTATGAGGTAATAACTTTTAACTAATTGAATATACAATAATATCAAAAGATATATCTGCTTAATAAATCGAAAACTATAAAATTTATAATATGATGGATTTTGCTACACTGTGGCCAAGGCGGGGTAATATATAAGATAATAATATAAATATGATTAGCATTTATAAATAGTTATAAAGCTGTTGGATTTTACGGCATAAATAAAGCCATGCTGTTGCATATTACAGCAGTATGGTTATATAAAAGTCTTGCTAAAGCGTTTACTATAAAATCAGTAAACCCAAAATTGTGTTTTGCCAATATAATTTTCACTTATGCCGGTATTCCTTTGAATTTAATACAACAAACCAAATGCCACAGCAAAGAATTATCTGACAGGATTGACAGGATTAACAGAATATTTATCAGACCGCCAAAACAAACTTTTTCAGCTGAATAAAAGTTCTTCGACCGCCTATATACCCTTAAGGACAATGCTCTAAAAAATTTCTACTAATTTATTAGCACCTATTACCTCAAAATCCACCGGAACCATAAACAACATTATTCTATAACTATTTTATACTGCGCATAAAAAGATCTCTTTTTTGCTCAAATGAATATTAAAAAAACTTGCCGGGATGGTATTTGGTGGTACAATATTTTAACAAGTATACTAAAGTCATAAAACCCGCAAATGCGATAAGCCTATAAACCATCAAAACATAAAGGATGTCAACAATGCGCGAAACAGAATTAAAACCAATTCAATTATATCGGAAATGCCAGCTTGACGATTTGCCTTTTGAAACCACGGATGATTTTGAAGACATCTCTATGGCAGCTCATGTGGTCGGTCAGCCTAGGGCCGAACAGGCTCTGCATTTTGGTGTCGGGATTCAGCGCCAGGGATATAATATCTTTGCTCTTGGTGAGCAAGGCACGGGCAGACACACCTTTATCCGGGATTTTATAAGTCAGCGTGCCGAACACGAACCTGTTCCCGAAGATATCTGCTATGTAACTAATTTTGATCAAAAGCATGTACCCGGTCTCTTAACCATTAAAGCAGGCCAGGGCAAATTATTGGCCAAAGATATGAAACATTTGATTGAAAATATCCGGCATGCCATGCAGACGGCCCTTGAAAATGAAGAATATCAGAACAGGGCCCAGTCTATTACCCAGGAATTCCAGGAAAAACAAAAGCAGGGTTTTGAAGAAATACGTAAGAAAGCAAAGGAAAAAAATCTGGTGGCGATGCCCACACCAAGCGGTCTGGTATTTGCCCCAATTAAAACAGATGAGGAAGGAACATATACCCCGGAAGAATATGAAAAACTTCCTAAAGAACAAAAGAGCAAAATCGATCAAAATATCGAAGAGATGAGAAATGAAGCCCAACGTTTGGTCCAAAATTTTCCTAAATGGCAAAGGGAAGTTCGCGAAAAAGAAAAAGCTTTTATGCGGGAAGTAACAGAATATACCATTGACCCCTTAATCAATGAATTGAATGAAAAATACACAACTAATGATTCAGTGAGCCACTATCTTAAGGCTGTCCGTGACGATTTAGTTCAAAATATCATGCAGCTCTTTCCCGCTCAACAATCTATGCCACAACAACAGATGCCCGGAGATGCTGCTGCCGGCATGGGCGAAAAGCCCGAAAATCCGGCTGAACGCCGCTATCATATCAATGTTCTTGTGGACAACAGCGAAACAAAAGGAGCACCGGTCATATATGAAGAAAATCCAACCTACCAGAATCTTTTCGGGCGGGTTGAACACCTTGCTCAAATGGGCTGGTTAATTACCGATTTCACCATGATCAGGCCGGGCGCAATCCACCGGGCTAATAGTGGGTATTTGATTTTAGACGCCCTTAAGTTGCTGACTGAACCCTTTGCCTGGGAAGGATTAAAACGGACACTAAAAACCGGAAAACTCAAAATAGAATCCATCGGCCAGATGTATAGTATGATAAGCACAGTTTCCCTTGAACCTGAAGCTTTGCCAATCAAGATAAAAGTAGTTCTGATCGGTATTCCGTACATATACTATATGCTAAGAGCGTATGATTTTGATTTCGGCGATTTATTCAAGGTTTCTGTAGATTTTGCCAGGCAGATGAACAATAACCGGAAAAACCAGCATGAATTTGTGCGCCTTTTGGCAGGTATTGTGCGCCAGGAAAAGCTGCTGCCTTTCAAGCGCGACGCAGTTGGCTTAGTCATTGAACGCGGCAGTCGTACGGTGGGAGATGCCCACAAGATGTCATTGCATATGGAGAGCATCATAAATTTGCTGCGTGAAGCTGATTATTGGGCGCAGCAAAACGGAAATTCATCTGTTGACGCAAATGATGTGCAAAAAGCCGTAGATGCAAGGATATACCGCTCTGACCGCTTGCGGGAAAGTATGCAGGAACAGATCGATAGAGATATCGTAATGATTGATACAAAAGGAAGCTCAGTTGGCCAGATAAATGGTCTTTCCGTTATATCACTGGGTGATTTTGCCTTTTCCCGTCCCAGCCGTATCACTGCCAGGATACGACTGGGAAAAGGAGAAGTAGTGGATATTGAGCGTGAAGTGGCCATGGGCGGCCCCATCCATTCCAAGGGAGTATTGATTTTATCCGGTTTTCTGGGAGGACGTTACGCTTTGAATAGTCCGCTGTCTTTATCCGCCAGCCTGGTTTTTGAACAATCCTACGGAGGTGTGGAAGGTGACAGCGCCTCTTCGGCAGAATTATACGCACTGCTTTCTGCCATAGCCGATGTTCCCATCAAGCAATCTTTTGGTGTTACAGGGTCGGTCAATCAATACGGCCAGATCCAACCCATCGGCGGTGTAAATGAAAAAATCGAGGGATTTTTCGATGTCTGCAAAGCAAGAGGCCTTACCGGAGATCAGGGCGTTCTGATACCGGCTTCCAATGTACAACATCTTATGTTGCGCAAAGATGTGATTGATGCCGTTGAGAGCGGACAGTTTTGCATTCATGAGGTAAAAACCATTGATGAAGGTATTGAAATTTTAACCGGTATGGTTGCCGGAGAGCCTTCTGATGCCGGTGATTATCCGCCTGACTCATTCAACAATAAAGTACATCAAAGATTAAAAAAGTTTGCAGATACAGTAAAGCAATTTGCCCAAAAGGACAATGATACCAAAAAAGAAGAAGTTACATCAGCAAAACCGTAATCCGTTTTTGTATTTTACCAACCCATAAGTAAAAAAGGGATATACATATGACTGAACAAAATAGACGGAGATCGCCAATTCAAAATATAATGGTTTGCCTGGATGCTTCCTCCTCGAGCCTGAATGCATTACAAACGGCTGTGGATCTTGCATTCCGTTTTAAAGCAACAATTGTTGGATTGTTTGTGGAAGACATCAACCTGTTGCGCCTTGCAAATTTACCTTTTGCCAGGGAAATATGCTTTTATTCCTCACAATCCCGTGAACTCAAGCTGCCTGAGATAGAATTACAGCTTCGTGTTCAAGCCGAAAGAATCCGCAGGACATTTATTGAAATAGCTGAAAGAGCAGGCGCTTCCTGGAAATTTCGGAACGTAAGAGGAACCGTTACCGGTGAAATACTTGCCGCAGGCACTTCGACAGATCTTGTAGTGCTGGGGAAAACCGGACGTTCTCTTCCAGGATTCAGACGTTCCGGCTCAACAGTACGTCAACTCCTGTTGCAGCGTCGTGGCATGACACTGATAATGGAAACCCGTATTCATTTTTTGCATAAACCGGTTGCAGCAGTATATAATGGTACCGGATCCGGGCAAAAAACGCTGGATACGTCCGTTTATCTGGCACAATCATACGACGCACCGCTAACAGTTATATTACTCGGTGACAGTGATGCCGATATTGAGCATAAGCAGCGCCGGGCAGAAGAAATGTTGCAGTACTCGGGTATAAGAGTAGACTTCAGGCATCTTATCAAGCCAATAATGGCCGAGTTATCCGTTTACATAAGACAGGTAGAAATGGGACCGGTAGTTCTGCCCAACATGGAAGATCTGTTTGAAGGTGAAGAACTTTGCGGCCTGGTGGAAGAAATTGATAATCCGGTGCTGCTGATCCGCTAGCATCTCTTTTAACGCCATACTCAAGGGGAATAATAAGACATATGACAGAATCAATAAGTTTTACTCTAAACGCAAAACCAGCAGCCATCAATACGGACGGTAATCGGGAATTTCCTTTGGGCACTGCACACCGATATAACCATGTAACAGTTTAGTCCCTATTTTCCCCACGATTATCAAGACATCAGCTTGAGTCGTTGTACAAAATGGGAGCATTGGGTCAAACCTTGAACAGTGATTATATCCTGGCTGTGATTCTAAAATCACAATTCAAGGTTTAAATCCGAATCTTCGGACAACCATGTATCACGAAAAAAACCGTTCCAACCGTTCGAATGGTTCGAGCAGTTCAAACGGCTGGAACGGTTAGATAAAGGTTTCCTGCCTCATTCCAATATCTCAGAGAGTTTATTTTCCCATCCAAGAGTTGAAACAAAAGCTCCGGCAAATCCTTCATTTTTAAGCATTGAAACAGTTTCGGAAGCGATTTTTATACATTCACGCACTCTGTCGGGAGCTTTCCGGATACGTTCAATTATAGCATCAGGAATAATTATGTTGTCCATATGTTGTTTTATATATTTTGCCATTCCGGCAGATTTCAATAAAAGTACTGTAGGAAGTATTTTCGTTTTTGAAAGGTCGATTCTTTCTAAAAAAGGTTTAATACAGTTTACATCAAATAAAGCAGGCGTTATAAAAAATTTTGCTCCAGCTTCTATCTTTTTGGCCATAATTTCAAGTTCAAGTGTTAAAGCATGCCCGCTGGCTCCTGAGTTGATGGTGGAGCCGGCAATAAATCGTGGAGATCCGGAAAGCTCAATACCCGCCATGTCTTTACCGTTATTCAAACTGTTTATTGTGCGAATAAGCTCGATCAAATCAAGATCGTAAACAGCCTTTGCCTCATGATGATCGCCAAAACGCGGTTCTTCACCACTAACAGCCATAACATTGTCAATTCCTACGGCTCCTGCTGTAAGCAGATCAGCCTGTAACGCAAGCCTGTTGCGATCTCTGCAATTTACCTGAAATACAGTTTCCAACCCATTTCCGTTTAATATTAATGCACCTCCAAGAGAGCTCATGCGCATTACAGCATTACTCATTTCAGGCACTACAAAAGCATCAACAATTCCTTTAACTCTTTTAGCGTTAGCCAGCATCAAAGAAACATCAACTCCCTTTGGTGGTTCCAATTCAGCCAAAATTGCAAAATTCCCTATTTCCAGCTTGCTTTTAAGGTTCATATACTTCCTCCCGGATCAGACTTTTCAAAGAATAGAAAATATTAAAGCCAATATATCAGCTAAAGATTTAATTTTATCATAACCGTCTTCTTCCTTCGACATTCATTCCCCCTTAAAAAAGGGGGATTAAGGGGGTTGTTTCCTTGTTCAATATTCTATATTCAAAATATATTCATATAGTTAATATAGATCAATTTACTTAACACAAATGCTCCGGATCACCGATTCCCATGATCACCTATGGGAAACGCAACTGTAAAAACGCTTCCTTTGCCGGGAGTGCTTTTTACAATTATCGAGCCTCCTATATCTTCCAAAAGGCCTTTTACTATTGGAAGCCCAAGGCCGGTGCCTGTTATAAATCTTGTTTTTTCATTTTTTATCCTGAAAAATTTATCAAAAATCTTATCAATATATTTTGGGTCAATACCAAAACCATTATCTTTTACTTCTACGACAAGATTCTTTTCTTCAGCAAATGCACTGACAATAATTTCTCCTCCTTCCTGAGTGTAATTGATAGCATTTGCAATAAGATTTCCGAATATACTTTCAAGAGCCAGAGGATCGGATTGGACTGAAGGAAGGGTGGTTTCAGGCAAATTCAGCTTAATAGACTGTTGTTTGCCTTTGGTTCTCGTACTGAGAAAATCTACAATATTTTTAAGCAACGTGCTTACACATACAGGTTTTAGCTCATTGCATACCATGCCTGCTTCAATACGCGAAAGATCAAGAAGATCGCCAATAAGAGAAATGAGCCCGCTTGTTTTTTCCTTGGCCCGGTTAAGAAGTTGCCTTTCACCATTTGAATCCTCGCCCGCCATGTCGTTTAACACAGAAGCTAACTGCTCATGTATAGTTGAAAGCGGAGATCTTAATTCATGGGAAACTTTAGCTACAAATTCTGACTTGAGTCTGTCAAGCATCTTTAATGCGGTAATATCTTCAATGGATATAACTGCTCCGAGGCATTCATTTTCATCTCCAACTACGGGTCTTATCCTTGCCATTAAATATTTATCGTCACTGGTGGAAAACTCATAAGGCGGAATATTTCCTGCATCATCATAGCTGCATTGCGAAATTCTCATGACAAGCGAACAAAAACCTTCGTCTTTAACATAGTGTTCTATATGCCCATCAGTTGAATCAGGATAAAAATCCAGACCTAAAAGCTTTAGAAATGCCGGGTTCATAAGCGCAACATGGCCTGTTGAATTGGTTACGACAATTCCGTTGGGAAGAGATTCAATTATGGTTCTTATGCGGCTTTTTTCGGTTCCAAGATCGGCTAAAGTCCTTTTTCTTTCAAGCTCAAGGATTTCGGCTTCAAAGGTCAATCTTATCTTTTCTAAAGCTCTGTTTACTATTATTCTTAAGTGCTCAGGCTCAAATGGTTTTGCAACAAAATCATATGCTCCCTGTTTCATGGCTTCAATAGCGGTTTCTACAGTAGCATATCCGGTAATCACTATTACCAGAATATCCGGATTTTTTCCCCTGATCCGCATCAGAACCTGCATTCCATCGAGCCCTGGCATTTTTAAATCCAGAAGAACTATTGAAATATCTTCTCTATCCAGAATATCAAGCGCTATATCTCCTCTTTCAGCCGTAAAAACCTTTAAACCCATCCGGACAAGAATTCTTTCTACTCCTGCTCTTATGCCCTCTTCATCATCAACAACAAGAATATGTATTGTGTCCTGATTTTTTTTCAATCTGTCAATCCTCCCTTATCGGGAATAGCTGCAGGAAGCTCAATTACAAAAGTCGTGCCTTTATCCTTAACACTTTTTGCATAAATTTTTCCTTTGTGATTATCTAAAATACTGTAGGCAAGACTTAATCCTAATCCGGTTCCTTTACCTTGTTCTTTTGTTGTGAAGAAAGGTTCAAAAATGTGCGGCAGGATATTTTCCGGTATTCCCTGCCCTGTATCCGATATTTCCACAACCACAATATCTTTTTCCGGATGCCTGTAGCTTTTTATCGTAAGTTTTCCTTTTCCTTCCATTGCATCTGCAGCGTTTAAAATTATATTCATAAAAACATGATTTAACTGTTGTATATCCCCATATACTTCCGGAAGAGATGGAGAAAGATCTTTTTCAATTTTAATATTATGAAAAAGTGTCTGATTTTCAAACAGAAACAATGTGCGGGAAATTGCAGTATTTATGTCATGCGAACGCATTTCATGCCGGGTCTGGCGGGCAAATTCAAGCAGTTCCTTAACTGTATCACGGCATCTCTGCGCTTCCTTAAATATTCGTGTAAGATCATTGCGGGCCCCTTCTTCAAGATTGTATTCTTCAAGAACAAGCTGGGTAAAAAGGGTAATGCTGCTTAAGGGATTGTTTAACTGATGAGCCACACCTGCCGCAAGTTTTCCAAGAGATGCCATCTTTTCCGACTGAAGAATCTGTATCTGGGCTTTTTCAAGTTCTTTTTTCATTTTTATAGTATCACGCATATCGTGAAAAAAGCCTATTGTTGCGACTTCGCGTTCATCTTCGTAAACTATGGAGGCGTTTAAGCTGATAGGAATTATTTCACCGTTTTTCCCGAGTACCTCCGTTTTGTAAGATTTCAGTTTTCCTTTCCCTCCACATTCGTCGCTTCGAAGCCTTCGCATCACCTTTTTTGCTCCGCTACCGGGATATACTTCACGTATATTAAGATTATCTAAAACATCCTTTATGTTATAACCGCCTATTTTAGCTGCGGCATCATTAAAAATAAGAATTTTACCCTCCATATCAGCTGCTATAACTCCATCGACCGAGCTTAGAATTAAATTTCTCAAAAAAGCGTTTGATCTTTTAAGTTTCTCTTCAAGTCCTTCAAGCGCAGGAAAATCAAAATCCACAATAACAAGAGCATCTATTTCGTTCTCTGATAATATCGGATAAGAATAAAGACAAAACATTTTATCCTGTTCTATCATGCCTTTCTTATCCATCAAGGCAGGTTTTTTCGTTTTAAGCACAATTACTGCCGGACAATTATCGCAGTATGAATCCAGGCCAAAAAGGACCTTGTAGCAAGGTTTGCCTATGAGACCATGTTTTATGCTCTGGCATGAATCGCTATTAATGGCTATAACATTAAAATCAGGTGAAATAACAAGAAGTTTACGTTTAAAGGAGTTTATGGCTTTTAGCAGGTATTCATTTTCTTTATTAGATCGCATTTATTTATTTCCCTTATTGTTGCTAACCTCATACAGAACGAAGTCGTTGTGATTAAAACGAAAATAAAGTTATGAATAAAAAATGCATTTAAAATTGAAGGTTGTGAATATATAGTTTTAGATTATCTTATTTAAGTCTATAAACGTAAAAAAAGCAATTAAAAGTTTGTTTATAGATTTATTTAATCAAAAAGCCGTATATCAATGCCATTGAATTAAGAATAAAAAATAATTATAATTTAAACATAACATACTAATACAACTTAATATATCTATATATAATATTTAAGGCAACTAAAAGCGCTTGAATGGAACCGGGAATAACCGAAACTTTTGCTCAAGTCTGCATCTGGGCTATGGCTTTGCGGAATCTTGCATGGGCTGCTCCGAAAAATACAAGACCTATTAAAATAATGGTGGCAAAACGCGGCCAAACAATATCGATTCCTGCGCCGCGATAAAGTATAGCCTGTGCTAAGGCGACAAAATGTGTTGTTGGCATAAGAGACATAAGATTCTGGATATATACCGGCATGCTTTCTCTTGGAGTAACCGATCCGGAAAGTATCAGTATCGGAAGTAAAACAAGAATAGTCAGCAAACCCATCTGAGGCATGGATCTTGCCACTGTTCCCAAAAAAATGCCCATGGAAGTTGTGGCGAAAAGATACACAAGGGTGCCGCAAAGAAACAGCGGAATCGACCCGGCGATTTCAACTTGAAGAATTAACCGGACCATCACATACAATGAGAATATGGTAGCCATAAGTACGACGCAACCCATTGACCAGACTTTGGCGGCCATAAGCTCAAAGGGGGAAAGAGGCATAACCAGCAAATGTTCGATGGTACCGTGCTCGCGCTCGCGAATAAGAGCCGCACCAGTCAGCATGATGGATAGCAGTGTAATATTATTCATTACTTCCATAACAGACATATACCACACCTGCATCAGGTTTGGGTTAAAACGCATACGCACTTCCAGTTTAACAGGCCCTTCCTCAAGTGAGCGGTAACGCCGGACAAATTCGCTCAGCTCTCCGTTTATGATAGTTCGTATATAACCTGCTCCAATGAATGCCTGTGACATTTGTGTGGCATCGACATTTACCTGAAGAGCCGGATTCTTACCGGCCAGAACATCACGCTGATAGCTTGGCGGAATATTTAACACAAATATATAGTGTCCCCTATCCATTTCCGGATCTGTATCATGCTGGGTGATAATATCCGGTTTCTTGAAATGGGGGCCGTAGAATGCGCTGATAAAACGCATGGAAAGTTGAGATTTATCTTCATCTATGATAGCAATCGTCGCCTTGTGAAGAGTATCCGGCTGGTTTTTTGCTGAAATATAGACACCAAAAGTAAATACCCAGCCGATCAGAAACAGCATAACCCAATCACGTGAAAGACTGCGAAACTCTTTCAGTCCCAGGTTCCAGATATTGGACAAACTGTTGCGGCTCATTTTACTTCTCCTGTTTTTTCAAAAAGATTAAACACATTCCGAGCAATACGGGAATAGCGATCAATAAAGGAATGAAGAAGATATAAAGGTCTTTAAGGCCAAGTGCTTTAGAAAACACACCGCGGCATATGATCAAAAAATGTGTGGTGGGATACATGTTCCCTATCCATCTGGTAACGCCTTCGGAAGAAGACACAGGATTTATAAGGCCTGATAATTGTACTGCAGGAAGTATTGTGGAAATGGCCGTACCCGACATAGCCGCTATCTGGCTCTTTGTGAAACCGGACATAAAAAGTCCCAGGCCTGTGGCCGCTGAAACGTATAATAAAGCTCCCAGAGTTAAAGTGAGCAGGCTGCCTTTTACAGGTACATTGAAAACAAAAACAGCTAAAAGTATCATAAGAACGAAGTTTACCATTCCCAATGCGATATAAGGGATTTGTTTGCCTATTAGAAATTCAAGCCGCGTTACCGGGGTTACGTAAAAGTTGGTAATAGATCCCAGTTCCTTTTCACGCACTACTCCCAAAGCAGTCAGCATCGAAGGAATAAATATCAGCAGCAAAGGTATCACAGCCGGTACCATGGCATTTAAACTTCTTACTTCCGGGTTATAACGATAACGTACTTCTATGTTTGCCTGCCCGGAAGAAGGAACCGCGCCATAGGTGGTTAACATAAGGTAATTAATGTAAGAATAGTGCATGCCTGTAACATAACCGGATATTGTTTCGGCTCTGTTAGGCATTGCTCCATCTATCCATACACCAATTGAAGGATGCTGTCCTGCAGCAAGTTTACGCCCGAAGCCGGGTGGTATCTCCATGGCTAAGCTGATTTCTCCATTTTGCATGCGGCGTTCCAAATCAGCATAATTAAGTATCGGATCATGTTCAATAAAATATCGTGATCCTGCAATATTTAAAGTATATTCATGGCTGGCAACGCTCTGATCAAGATCCATAACTGCAAAGGACAGGTCTTCCACGTCAAGACTTATACCGTAACCCATAATAAACATTAAAATAACTGTTCCCAAAAGTGCTAACGCCAGGCGTATTGGATCTCTGCGCACTTCCAAAGTCTCGCGGTAAGCATAGCTGATCATGCGTTGCCAGCTGAAGGCCTTTCTTGCCGGAATATTGTTTTCAGGCAAAGATACGGATTGGGTTTGAGAAACTTCTTTTGCAGTATCGTCTGTCTTTTCCAGTCCTGCTTCTTCAAGATAGGATATGAAAGCATCTTCTAATGTACCACCTTTTGAATGCTCAATATTTTCCGGTGTATCGCTTGCTAAAATACGACCCGCATGCATAAGGGAAATACGGTCACAGCGTTTGGCCTCGTTCATGAAATGCGTGGAAATAAACAGTGTAACCCCGTCTTTGCGGGATAATTCAATAATTAATTCCCAAAAACGGTCACGGGCCAGCGGATCGACACCCGAAGTCGGTTCGTCAAGTATCAGTATTTCCGGTTTATGGATAACCGCCGCGGCAAGAGAAAGACGTTGCCGCATACCACGGGGAAGACTTTCGGGAAAACTGTCTTTTATCTGTTCAAGGTCAAAGCGCTCCATCATTTTTTTAACGGTAGCATCAATCTCATTTTCAGGTATATGAAACAACCTGGCATGGAGTTCCAGATTTTGCAACACCGTCAGTTCGGAATAAAGTGAAAAAGCCTGAGACATATAGCCGACACGCCTGCGGCTGTCTATGCTTTTAGGATCTACAGGTTTTCCGAACAGGAATGCTTCACCATCGCTTGCCGGCAAAAGACCGGTCAGCATTTTCATTGTGGTTGTTTTACCGCAGCCATTTGATCCTATAAAGCCGAATATTTCGCCTCGCTCGATTCGAAGATCAACATGATCCACAGCCACAAATTCGCCAAAACTGCGTGTAAGACCGCGCGCTTCAATAGCAACTTCACTGAGATCCGCCCGCCTCGGTTGAATAAGGACATCACGGTGTTTATCAGCATTCGGTAAAAGCGCAATATAAGCATCATCAAGGTTATTCTTTCCGGTTTGCTTAAGTATTTCGTGTGGCGTGCCGGTTGCAAGGATACGGCCTGAGTTCATGGCAACCAGCCAGTCAAAGCGTTCGGCTTCTTCCATATAAGCTGTTGCAACTATTACACTCATACCATAGCGTCGTCCGCGGATACGATCAATCAGTTCCCAGAACTGGTGGCGGGACAAAGGATCCACGCCGGTTGTAGGCTCATCTAAAATCAAAAGATCAGGATCATGAATCAGCGCACAGCATAATCCGAGTTTCTGCTTCATGCCTCCGGAAAGCTTGCCCGCAGGCCTTTGTGCAAAGGGTGCCAGACCGGTGCTTGCCAGCAGTTCGGAAATACGTTGTTCCCGCTCATTTCGATTATGACCGAATAATCTTCCAAAGAAATCCACATTTTCGAACACTGAAAGCGTCGAATACAGGTTCCTGCCAAGCCCCTGCGGCATATAGGCAATACGCGGACATACATTGTTGCGGTGTTTTGCTGAGGACATATCACCGCCAAGTACTTGTACACTACCTGTCTGTATAGAACGCGCCCCTGCTGCAATTGCAAGCAGTGTAGATTTTCCAACACCATCAGGACCTATAAATCCGATTATGCGACCGGATGGAATTTCAAGATCTATACCATCCAGCGCCGTTTTATTACCGTAACGATGCGTTACAGCTGTGAGCTTCGCTAACGCGGATTCTGCTTTTTTATCGGAATCATTCATTGAGGAAGCCTTACATTCAGATTTTCAGGCCATGGGATGTCCTGATTCAGACGCACATATGCTACTCCCGGAAGGCCTGTTTTGACCTGCTCTTTATACTGTTTCAAAAGCGACGGATCAATTTTAGCTTTGACCCTGAAAACAAGTTTTTGCCTTTCGCTGGCCGTTTCAACGGTTTTGGGCGTAAACTGGGCTATGCTGGCTACATAAGATATCTTTGCAGGCACTACGTATTGTGGTGCGGCATCGACAATAATCCGAACATCACTGCCTATGGCAAGCTTGCCGGCAGCTCTTTCAGGAAGAAAAAATGTCATGTATACATCTTCAAGGTCAACAAGGCTTACCACCTTGCCTCCGCTGCCAACCACTTCTCCTGGTTGAACTATACGATACTGCACACGGCCGTCTCTTGGAGCTTTCAGGATGCTGTCATCAATCTCAGCGTTGATTCTTTCAACATTGGCAAGCGCAGCCTCAATAGCGGACTGGGCCTGTATAACCTGAGAACGTGCAGCCTCAATTGAGGATTGAGCTGCTATCACCTGCGACTGGGCTGCAACAAATGCAGCTTTGGCGCTTTGCATCCGGGCGCTGTCATCATCGACTTCCTGAGCTGATACTGCATGTTCTGCAACCAGTATTTCTGAACGTTGAAGTTTTTTTTGGGCAACTAAGAGCTCACTTTCTCTCTGAACTGCAATTGCATGTGCAGTCGCCTTCTCGCTTTCCCGCTGGGCAACTATGGCCTGCGCCGTAGCCTTGGCATTCTGAGCCTGACGCACCTGGGCCTGGGCTTGAATAAGATTGGCAGTCAATACCTGGGTATCCATTCTGGCTGCAACCTGTCCTGCCTTAACCATGTCGCCTTCATCAACAAAAATTTCCTTGATTCGACCGGCGGCTTTGGCTGCAACATCGATTTCGGTAGCTTCAACACGACCGTTTCCGCTGGCAAAGTTTGAGTCCGGATCACGTGGCTTCAGTATCCACCATAGCCCAAACGCGCTTGCCGCAAGAATAAGTATAACAATAAATCTTGTCGACATTTTTTTGATTAGCGTATTCATATACTCCATCAATTAAGATTATACGTGTTGTTTTTAAGAATTCCGCCGCCCAGAGCTTTATACAAAAGGATTGCGTTTGTAAGCTGTTCACGTTGAGTTTGCACCATCTGCTGCTCGGCGGAAAAAAGGTCGCGTTGCGCATCAAGCAATTCCAGATAATTTGCAGCGCCGTTTGTATAACGTAAATTTACTATCCTGGTACGGGCGGATTCGGCGGATAGTGTGTCACGCTGAGCCTGAACCTTAAACATCAGTTGTTTGCGGGCGGCAAGTGAGTCCGACACTTCACGAAAAGCTTGCTGCAGAGTCAATTCATAATCTGCCACCGCAATATTCTTGCGTGCCTGCGCAATATCCAGGCCGGATTTGTTACGACCGGCGTCAAACAGAGGAAGCGTGATAACCGGAAGAAAATTCCAGGTCTTACTGCCGGCTTCAAACAGGCCGTCAAGCTGGGCGCTTGCCGTACCAAATGCGCCGGTTAGCTGGATACGCGGAAGAAAAGCCGCCCTGGCCGCTCCAATGTTGGCATTTGCAGCTTTCAAACGGTTTTCTGCTGCAAGCACATCCGGGCGGTTGATCAAAAGATCCGATGGAAGTCCGGCCGGAATATCAAAATCAAGTTTTTGATCGGAAAGAGAAGCAGGTGAAGGCAGATTATTAAGATCAGTTCCCACCAATACCCGGAGAGCATTATGAATCTGTGCGCGAGCCAGAGATAGAGACGCCAGATCGCTGCGGGCTCTGGTGAGCAAGGTTTCAGCCTGACGCGCATCCAGTTCGGACGTGTAACCGACTTCAAACTTTCTTTTGGCTATGCGATAAGAATCCTCGCGTCCTGCAAGGGTTTTTTGTGCCAGCGCAATACGTTCGTCAAATTCCCTTTCCGACAGATAGGTGTTGGCTACTTCTGCTATAAGGCCGAGTGTGAAAGATCGTTTTGCCTCTTCGGTGGCCAGGTAGCCGGAAAGAGCGGCATCGGAAAGATTGCGAACCCGTCCCCAGAAATCAAGCTCGAAAGAAAGAAGATTAAGCGTTGTCTGATACTGTGATGCGGTTACCGCTTCTCCCGTCACCGACAGGTCCGCAGGCGTCCGGCCTCTTTGGCCGCTTGTTGCAGCTCCGATATTTGGGAACAGATCGGCGCGCTGGATGCCATACAATGCACGGGCCTCAGCAACTCTCTGAATTGCAATACGCAAGCTCCGGTTGTTATCCAATGCCCGTGAAATCAGATCCTGAATGCACGGATCGGTGAAAAACTCACGCCATTCTCTGGTTACAGCAGACTTGCCTTCCATAACCGGTTCATACTCCGCAGGATAGGTTTTCGCTATTGGCGGCGTTGGAAGTATATTAGGAGGAGCCAGAGAACAGCCGGAAATGATAGTTGCTAAGGCCAGAGTTGTCAGCAAAATAATGGGCCATCTCACTTTTAAGCATTGGAAAGAAACAAAAGCGCTGCAATTCCAATTCCTTTTCATTAATGCTTTGTTTACGGAACCGGCCTGTGCCGATTTCTTTTTTATGGCATTCAATGTATTACTTTGTGTTTGATATTTATGTATTATCATCTTGGTTCCTTGCTCCGCAGAATTAAAGATTGATTATTTAATTCGTGGGTTATGGGGCCTATAGTCAACAAGTTCCATGAAGGACCCGTTATAAAACTTGACTTTTATAATTGATAATCAGCAAAGGATGTGCCATTGGATGAATTGCAGATAATAAGACGTAACTCTTTAAATAAAGAAATAATAACCATATTGAACTTTTGCAATAATAAAAAATAATTATGTCAATTTATTTTACAATCTGTAAAAAAAATGATGGACTTCTTGCAGGTCTACCAAAAATCTGCCAGATGAACGCATACCCGGAAAAGGAGATTTTAAGGAAAATTCTGTTGCACAATCAAACACCCCTTCTGCAAATCCGTAATATTCGATTGTTTATCCTGTTTCGGATAATGTTTAATACCCGCTTCTATTATCCTGTGTTTGCTATTCTGTTTCTGGATTTCGGATTAAGCCTTGAACAGTTTGCATTGCTCAACGTGGCCTGGGCAATAAGCATTGTGCTTCTGGAAGTTCCTTCAGGCGCCATGGCGGATATTATCGGCCGCCGTAATCTGCTGGTTACTAGTGCAGCTATTATGGTCGTTGAAATATCGCTGCTTTGTTTTGCTCCCCGTGGAAATATTACGCTTCTGTTTGCCATATTTCTGGCCAACCGGATATTGAGCGGTTCGGCGGAGGCCTGTGCAAGCGGAGCTGATGAAGCTATTGCCTATGATACACTGAAAAAACTGGATCGCTCTGATGAATGGCCGAAAGTCCTGGAGATTCAGATGCGGTTTGGCGCCATGGTACAAATGGTGGCTATGATCCTGGGGGCATTGGTTTACGACCCGGTTTTAATGCAAAAGGCTGCGGATTTTATAGGTTTGCAGATTCAGTTAAATCAGGGGATAACCATGCGGTTTCCGCTGTATATGACGCTGGCGATGGCTTTAGGTACGCTTGCGGTTTCACTTAGAATGCTGGAATCAGACAGTATTGAAGCCAATAGGCGAATTGCCGGGACGAAAGCGGGCAAACCGGTTAAAGAAGCATTCAAATTAACGCTGAAAGCCGGGCGATGGATATTGCAAACACCGTTTGTTCTGATGATCATTCTGGCCGGTATGTTCTTTGATCACTGGATCCGAATAATCATCACCTTAACCAGCGAGTATTACAGGCTTATTCATCTACCTGAGGCGTCGTTTGGATTGATTTCCGCCATAGTCTCTTCTTTTGGGCTTTTTATCCCGAAAATAGCCCGGAAAATGGGGCAGACACATACCCAGCTTTTCAATATAAATATCATGTGCGTCCTCTGCATTGCCGGCTTGGCGGGCATGTTGATGATGATCCCTTTTTACGGATTGATTCCGGCAATTCTCCTGTTTTGCGTTATATATATAAATAATTATCTGCAAAGTTATTACTTAAATCCCCTGACCGCATCAGAACAACGGGCAACCGTACTGAGTTTTAAGGGTTTGTCTTTCAACCTTGCCTATGGCGTTATGGGCTTGTTATATGCTGGTTTACTGGCTTATTTGCGCAAACGGACATCACATGTCCTGCCCGGATTATCCGGTCACGAACTTGAAGATATTGTATTTATTAAATCATTGATCGGATTTCCATGCTATTTTATATTTGCCCTTGCAGGGTTGTTCTGGTTTGGATGGATAAAATTAAAAAGGAATAAAGAATACAAAAAAATCCAGGGATAAGTAAGCACAGAGGCAAAGATAAAAAATCCCGGCCTCTTCAGACAGCTTCTTGCCAGGATGCCCTTGTCTTAGGATAGTGCTTTATGCTAATGGAATGAAGAAATGAAAAATATTAATGTCTCAAATGACAATCAAAGCCTGAAAATATATTTTGCAGGAGCAATCCGTGGCGGACGCAGCGATGCTTTGCTGTATCATGAGATGATTAAATTTCTTCGTGATTTCGGGCAAGTGCTAACCGAACATGTCGGGGATACGGGACTTACCGAAGATGGCGATGATGGTCCGAATGACCGGGCCATTCATGACAGGGATATTGCATGGCTGAAGGCCTGTGATCTGATAGTAGCGGAAGTGACTCTCCCATCTCTGGGGGTCGGCTATGAACTGGGCCTGGCGTGTGCACTGGGTAAACCGGTTTTATCCCTATACCGGCCGCAAACCGGAAAACGGCTTTCCGCAATGATTGCCGGAAGCGATGGTATCATTACAGCCGAGTATTCTAATATCGATCAGGCAAAGAAGATTATCCGGCAGTTTATCGTAAATTCCTGCAAGCCTTTTGGCCCGGGTACAGTTTGATGGCATCTGTTAACGGAGCCTGTTCATGATCATACCATTGGAACTGCTTTCTCCTGCCGGAAATGTTAAAATCGGCATCGCAGCCATTGATCATGGCGCTGACGCAGTGTATATCGGCGCCCCCAGCTTCAGCGCGCGTGCTGCCGCCGGAAATTCCATCGAAGACATTGCTGAGTTGATCCGGTATGCCCATCTGTTTGCTGCAAAGGTTTATGTAGCTCTTAATACCATTGTGACCGATCAGGAACTCCCTGAAGCACTGAAACTGACCCGGCAAGTATATGATGCAGGAGCTGATGGACTCATTATTCAGGATGCGGGATTGCTTGAACTCGATCTTCCACCTATCCCACTGATCGCCAGTACCCAGATGCATAATACCACGCCGGAAAAAGTAAAGTTTCTTGAGGCAGTGGGATTTAGCCGTGTCATCCTGGCCCGGGAACTCTCGCTTGCGGAAATTAAAATAATACGTAACCAGACAAAGGTTGAGCTTGAATTTTTCGTACACGGCGCTTTGTGTGTCTCCTATAGCGGACAATGCTACATGAGCCAGGCCATTGCCAAAAGAAGCGCAAATCGCGGTGTCTGCGCCCAGCCATGCAGGCATCGCTATACCCTGAGCGATGAAGACGGCAAGAAAATACTGGAAAATAAACACCTGCTTTCCTTAAAGGATCTGAGCCTGACAGGCTTAATCCCCGATCTGGTAAAAGCCGGGATTACTTCATTTAAAATCGAGGGCCGTTACAAGGATGCTGGGTATGTAAAAAATATAACTGCTGCCTTTAGCCGGGAAATCGACCGGTTCATTTTAAATAACCCCCAATACTGCCGTGCCGGTTCAGGGAAAACAAGCGCAGGATTTGAGCCTGATCCTGACAAAACTTTTAACCGCGGATATACCCGGCATTTCCTTTTTGGCCGGATAGAAAAAGTCGGCGCCATTGATACCTCGAAATCTCTTGGAAAATGTGTCGGCAAGGTTACGGAGATGGGCAAGGGATTTTTTCGCATAGATACGGATCGGATAAGAAACGGAGATGGTCTTTGCTTTTTTACACCCTCAGGCGTTTTATCCGGATTCAGAGTCAACCGGGTAGACAGAGACCGGATTTATCCCAACACCATGGAAGAGCTTAAGATGGGAGAACAACTCTATCGTAACCATGACCATGAATTTCTCCGGATGCTGGAGATGTCCTCTTCCGTTCGGAGGGTAGGAATATCTCTTTGGTTTCAGCAAAGTGATACCATGATTGCCCTTGAGGTGACCGACGAAGATGGTAACCAGGCCAAAGCAACCATCGAAACCTTGTATCAGGTAGCCCGAAATCCGGAGACCGCCGGAAACCGGATAATTGGGCAGCTATCCAGTGTCGGAAATACAATTTATCAACTCGAAGAATTATCCGTAAGTCCCGAGCATCCGGGCTTTCTGCCTCTCAGCATCATCAATCGCCTGCGACGGGAGGCACTGCAATTGCTGGATCAGATCCGCGTGAAACGATATCAGAGAAAAACAGCGGTCTTTTCTCCCAACACAGCGTCTTATCCTGAAACAACATTGGGTTTTCAAGCCAATGTATTAAACCAACAAGCCAAAAGATTCTACGCCCGTCATGGAACGGTAGTCAGCGAACCTGCCCTTGAGGCCGGTGGAAATCCGACAGGAAAAAGGATTATGACCACCCGTTACTGCATCCGCCATCAGCTTGACGCATGCCCGCGGCATACCCCCAAAGCCATTTCTCTGAAAGAGCCCTTAAGGCTGACCGATAATCACAGGAATTACCGGCTCTCATTTGACTGCAATCTGTGCGTGATGCATATCTACCTGGAAGAGCAATAGAGAAGGTGGCATACCTCGCATAAGCGCTAAGTTAATTAATATATAGCAACTGCATGAAAGTAATTTGAATATCAAATATAGAACAAGGAATAATGAAGATCGAAGGAAGATAAACGGTATGATAATGTAAGCAAATCTTTTAAAATTCATCATTATGGCATTTCAAACAACCTGTTTTACCCGCTATCATTTAAAGGTTTGTAATATTTTGTGTGGATTATGAGATATTGTAATATAATCAATATGATCAATTAGCTAAATCCGAATAGTTATAAAAAATTGGATTGCAACCGCGTTATAATAATATCATAATATGGAGATTACTACTCTTGTTGTAATTCAAACAGGGTTGAGATATATAATGTCAAAAAGTATTATTAAAAAGAGCAACGAATATAGCATAGTGCAAATTGATGCTCGTTGTTTGATATTATCCTAACAAATCTCAAATTTTAAAATTTTATGATATATTGCTGTTGGATATTCTCCCTTGATATTCAGATGAGGTAAGTAATGGCAGAAGATTTAAGAGGTTTGCCGCTTTTAGATGGTAGAATTATTGCCGTCAGAGGAAGTGTGATCGAAGTTCGTTTTGAAAACGGGCTTCCTGCCGTATACAATATGCTTACTGCCGGAAATGATGGAGAAATAGCGCTTGAAACAATGGAGCATATAAATTTAAAGACGGTGCGCTGTATTGCTATAACACAGGCCCGCGGTCTTTCTCGAGGAGACAGGGTGTTAGATACAGGCAGACCGATATCTGTTCCGGTGGGTGCCGACCTTCTTGGAAGAATGTTTAATGTTTTTGGTGATCCTATTGATAAAAAAGGAGCACTTAAGCAATACAAACTGAGATCTATCCATAAAAAATCCGTAAGCATATCCGAAAGAACAACAAATACCGAAATATTTCATACAGGAATAAAAATTATCGATTTACTCGCCCCGCTTGAAAAAGGCGGAAAAGCAGGTCTTTTCGGAGGAGCAGGTGTTGGCAAGACCGTGCTTATTATGGAAATGATTCATAATATGGCCAGTGTGCACAAAGGAATAAGTGTTTTTTGCGGAATTGGAGAACGCAGCCGGGAGGGAGAAGAACTTTACAGAGAGATAAACGAGGTAGGTGTGCTGGACAGGGCGGTTCTGGTGTTCGGGCAAATGAACGAACAGCCCGGCGCGAGATTTCTTGTAGGACATACGGCGCTTACAATGGCGGAGTACTTTCGAGACGATGAACACAGGGATGTGCTTATGCTTATAGACAATATTTTCCGCTTTGTTCAGGCTGGTTCGGAAGTCTCAGGATTAATAGGCCGGATCCCTTCCCGTGTGGGATATCAACCAACGCTTGCAACCGAGCTTGCCGAGCTTGAAGAGCGTATATGCAGTACAAAAGCAGGCGCCATTACTTCTATTCAGGCTGTTTATGTCCCTGCTGATGATTTTACCGATCCTGCCGCTGTGCATACTTTCGGCCATATGTCTTCATCGATTGTTTTATCAAGAAAAATGACGACTCAGGGGCTATATCCGTCTGTAGATCCTTTGCAGTCACGTTCAAAGATGCTGACACCCGGCATAGCCGGAGAACGGCATTACAATACTGCCCGTGCAGTCAGGCAGACTCTTGCGGAATATGAGGATCTTAAAGATATAATTGTAATGCTCGGAATGGAAGAACTTTCCAAGAACGATAAAAATACGGTTCACAGAGCCCGCAGGCTTGAAAGGTTTTTAACTCAGCCTTTTTTCACCACCGGACAATTTACGGGGCTTGAGGGAAAGATGGTTACACTGGAAGATACTCTTGATGGCTGTGAAAAGATACTTAATAACGGGTATGCCGATTATCCCGAACAATCGCTTTATATGATTGGCGGTATATGGGAGGCAAAAAAAATATGAAACTAAACATCTTTACACCCGGAGAAATCTTTTCGGAAGAAGAAGTTGAAAAAATAATTATTGAGGGAGTAAACGGATATTTTTGCCTTTTGCCCGGACATATAGACTATGTTGCAGCTATTGTTCCGGGAATACTCTTTTATACTCTCACCGGAGGTGAAGAGGTATTTGTGGCTGTTGATGAGGGTTTGCTGGTAAAAAAAGACCGGGAAGTATTTATCTCCGTCCGGGGCGTAATAGAAGGCGCGGGTCTTGGCAGCCTTAAACGGGCGGTTGAAGAAAATTTTGAGATTCTGGATAACCACGAGAAAAGGGCGCGTTCAATACTGGCAAAACTCGAGGTTGATTTTGCGAGACGTTTTCTGGAGCTGAAATGAATAGCGGCGGAAAAAAAGATTATGGGAAAAAGTTTGCAAAGCGTGTCAGCGAAAAAGAGACATTAAAAATAAAAGCGCGCGAAGAATCGGATTTAAATACGATCACATGGTCAGGCATGCTGGGCATCATAGGCTGGTCGATTATAATACCCATGATGCTGGGTTTAGCCGCAGGCATGTGGATTGATAAACATTATCCGTCAAATTATTCCTGGACCATCATGCTGATGTTCGGAGGGCTGGGGGCAGGATGTTTCAATGCTTATTTATGGGTTAAAAATACTATTGAAGGAAAGAAAAAAAAATCACGGGGAAACGATCAATCATGATGCAGGAAATTTTTAACTACAGGCCAATGGCATTGTTATTTGTTGCAGCTTTTGCTGCCGGATCACTGACTGCGGCATGTTATTTTTATATCCTTTATAAATCCGTGATAAAAACAGCCAGGTCCCAAAAAGCGGCTATGACGTTTATTATCAGCTATATAATTCGTATTGTGCTTTGCAGCGCATGTTTTGCAGCAGCAGCATATTTTGCAGATATAATCGGGCTTATTGCAAGTACAAGCGGATTTTTTACAACAAGAGCCATATTGCTGAAATATTTATCAGACAATAAGGATGCGCAAAGATGGATATGAATCCTGATCAAATAATATTTTTTAAGGCCGGAGTGTTTCCAATAAACGCAACGATATTTTTCACATGGGTAATAATGCTTTTATTGTGCCTGATTTCATGGACCATCACCGGAAAACTTTCATCAGGGCCTAAAATATCGCGCTTTCAGAGTATTCTTGAGACTATTTATACGCTTATATCGTCACAGATAAAAGATGTGACCGGCTCTGATCCTACGCCGCTTGTTCCTTTTCTGGGAACTCTTTTTGTGTTTATATTAACCGCCAATCTGATGGAAGTCGTTCCTCTTTTCCACCCACCTACCGCATCTCTGTCGACAACTGCAGCTCTCAGCATATGTGTGTTTTTTGCTGTACCTGTATTCGGGATTATGAAAAAAGGAGTATGGGGATTTTTGAAAGAGTATGCACAACCATCGGTATTTATGATCTTATTTAATATACTTGGAGAGATTACGCGCACGGTATCTCTTTCCGTAAGGTTATTTGGAAATATTATGAGCGAAACTCTCATAGCAGGGATACTGCTGGTTCTGGTTCCGCTTTTTGTGCCTGTAGTAATGCAGATATTCGGAATAATCATAGGGACTGTACAGGCATATATATTTTTTATACTGGCAACTGTTTTCGTGGGTTCGGCAGCTTCCGGAAAACAACATTAATCGTAGAGACGAAAGTTCTAATGTCTCTGCTTTGACAATACCATGCATGCAGAAGGAGGTAGTTGGAATGGATAGTATAACAATAATAGCGGTGGTTTCGATAATAGCATCTTCAGGTGCAATAGCGATAGGCACAATAGCGCCTGCTATAGGTGAGATGATGGCAATCATGAAGGGGCTTGAAGCAATAGCACAGCAACCTGATGCAGCAAACACTATCACAAGAAATCTTTTTATAGGTATAGCCATGATAGAATCGCTGGCAATTTACTGCCTGGTTATAGCGGTAATACTTATTTTTACAAACCCTTTCTGGAATTATGCCATTTCACATGGGGCGAAATAGCATGAAAATAGATCTATTTACCTTTTTTGCGCAGATTGTAAATTTTATTATACTCGTAGCTTTGCTGAACAAGTTTTTTTTCAAGGCTGTTAAAACTGCTATGGACAAACGCGAGAGGGGCATAAGCGAAAATATTGCTGCTGCACAAAAGAGTAAAAAAGATGCTGCCGAGCTGGTGGCGCAGAGCATAGTTGCAAAGAAAGAGATTGAAGAAAAAAGAAATGAAATGCTTGCCAAAGCCAGAGCTGCAGCAGAAGATGAGAAACAGCAATTGATATCCGCTGCAAAAAACGATGTCCGGAAAACAAGACAGATATGGCTTGATGATGTAGAGGATGAAAAACAGAGGTTTCTTGAAGCTTTGCGCGTAAAAAGCGGTGATTTTGTCTGCCTGCTCGCAGATAAGGTACTTAAGGATCTTAGCGGTGTTGAGCTGGAAAAGAGGATATCTTCGGTATTTGTTGAAAAAATCCATGCTCTTGAAAATTCGAAAGCCGCCGGATGGATAAAAACCGGCTCACAGCTAAAGGTAATATCTTCTTTTGAGCTTTCGGATGATAACAAGAAAAAAATATCGGATGAGGTAGAAGAAAAATTTGGTTGCAAGACAATCTTTGAAAAGCAAACCGGTGCTCACTGTGGGATAGAACTCAAATTTGACGGCTACAGGATTTCCTGGAGCATTGAGGATTATCTGAAGGAACTGGAAGAAGAACTCGAAGGTGTGTTTATACATCCGAAAGAAATATGAAGCCAAAGGCAAGCATGAATGAAAAAAAAAGCTTAACAGGCACACTGGACAGGATGTTTTTAGCAGCAGAAAAAACACTTGATCAGTATCCGGCAGAGCTTGCAATTAAAGAAGCAGGTAATATAACGAGTGTGGGCAGAGGTATTGTCAGGGTAAGCGGTTTGCCGGGAGTAAAGTCTGACGAGCTTGTGGAGTTTCCGGGAGGCCGTATGGGAATAGCCTTTAATCTTGAGCCTGATGAAGTTTTGGTAGTTACACTGTGCAGAAGTGAAGAACTTGAAGCAGGCATGGAGGCCAGACGTACAGGCAGGGTAACGGATGTGCCTGTCGGAGAAGCTATGCTTGGGAGGGTCGTAGATCCTCTTGGAAACCAGCTTGACGGTATGGAAAAGCCTGTAACGACAATGCGATATACCATAGAGCGAGAGTCGCCTTCAATAATGGATCGTGCGGCTGTGACTGTACCACTGCATACCGGTATAGTTGCCATAGATGCATTAATACCAATTGGCAGAGGGCAGAGAGAACTGATTTTGGGCGACAGGCAAACAGGAAAGACCGCTATAACCATTGATACAATTATCAATCAGAAAAACAGCGGGGTTGTTTGTATATATTGTTCTATCGGACAGCAGACATCTGCGGTGGCAAAAGTGGTGGCGGATCTGAAAAAATACGGGGCGATGGAATATACTACGGTAGTTGTTGCTTCAAGCGATGAGCCACCCGGCATTAATTTTATAGCTCCTTATTCAGCCACATCGATAGCAGAATATTTCATGGAAAAAGGAAGAGATGTTCTTATTGTATATGATGATCTCAGCCGTCATGCGCGATCCTACAGGGAGTTGTCTCTTCTGCTCAGAAGACCTCCTGCGAGAGAGGCTTTTCCAGGTGATATATTTTATATACATTCCCGCCTGCTTGAGCGCGCAACTCATCTTTCAGAGGAAAAAGGCGGCGGTTCGCTTACGGCTCTTCCGATTGCGGAAACCGAGGCTCAGAATATAGCCGCATATATACCGACTAATTTAGTATCAATAACCGATGGACAGATTTACCTTTCGCCGAAGCTGTTTCAGGAGGGAGTACTTCCTCCGATAGATATAGGCAAATCCGTATCGCGTGTCGGTGGACACACTCAGTTGCCTGTGTACAGATCGGTGGCGGGAGATCTTAAAATATCATATGCGCAATTTGAGGAACTTGAAGTGTTTGAGCGTTTCAGTACCAGGCTTGATGAGGCAACACGCAGAGCTCTTGAGAGGGGGCATCGTATAAGGGAAATGCTCAAGCAGCCGCAGTATGCGCCTTTTTCTGTGCCCGGACAGATTGGGATGTTGCTTGCGGTAACATCAGGTTCATTAGACGGAGTGCCGCTTGAAAATATAAAGAAAGCAGCTCAAAAGATAAGGGATGATATGGAAAATAAGCGGCCGGATATAGTAGACAAGATAAACAGTGGACAAACGCTTGAAGATAAAGACAGGCTCAGCATAATTTTACTGGCACAGGAAGCCTCTGCCATAGTAACGAGTTAAATTGACCTGAATTTCCGGATACAATTTAACCACACCTTTAATGGTTTTTGCTATGAAAATAATAAACTTGGCGGCATATAAAAAATGCCGCCCTACGGAATATATTTTGTAGAGCTGGATTTTATATCCAGCCGTAATTGCTTTGAATTAACGGATATATATGCAGTCTCTTGAGGTGATAAAAAATAAAATAAGCGGCACCGAATCTTTGCGTTCAATAGTCAGAACGATGAAGATACTTGCAGCGGTCAGCATAAGACAGCATGAAAAGAAGCTGAATTCACTTCAGGCATACGGTAACACAATTGAACTGGGCCTGCAGGTCGTATTAAAGTCGGTTAATACAAAAGAAGAAAAGCGTCTTCCTGTTCAAGACAAGCTGGGTGCGATAATATTTGGTTCGGATATGGGTTTATGCGGGCAGTTTAACGAGCAGATGGCTGCTTTTGCCACAGATAGTATAGGCACGGAAAAAGCATTGATTATGACTGTGGGAGAAAAGGTATTGGCAAAGCTTGATGGAGTTTGGGACTGGCTGCCTTTTCCGGCTACTCTTTCTGCCGGTGTGGAATCCGTGCTGCGGAATCTGCTTGACAGAATAGATATATGGCGCACTGCAAAAGGGGTTGATAGGGTGGCCCTTTTTTACAACAGACTGATTCCGGAAAGTTTGTCATATGAACCTGTAAAAGTGATGCTGCTTCCTGTTGATGAGGATTATCTTGAAGGGCTCAGGAAGAAAAAATGGCGCTCGCGGTCAATTCCGATGTTTAAAATGCCGAAAGAAGAGCTGTTTGCCGTGCTTATCAAAAACCTTTTATATGTGTCACTTTACCGGGCGTTTGTTGAATCGCTTGCTGCCGAAAGTGCGGCAAGGCTTACTTCAATGGAAGCTGCCGAAAAACATATCGACGAGCGGATAAAAAACCTCAACGAATTGTACAACAGCGAACGCCAGGACGCAATAACTTCGGAACTTCTCGATATAATAGCCGGTTATGAAATACTTACAAAAAAATAGGCAACTTCTGCCTGGCCGAACAGATTCAAGACATTTTAGGACCAGAGATCAAGTCCGCTTTTGGCTTTTATTTACCATATTAACAAGTTCATCCTGTTACTCCATCAATATTGACATATTGCATAAGGTGCAATAACATCCAAAGCTTTCTGAAAGGATTTAAATATTTTTTTAATGATTGGTTTATGCTTCTAATATTCCTATGAATAAAACAAAGCTGAATTCTGTAATAATTTCTGTTTTTGTTATTATAGCAATAATTGCATCTTATCTGTATGGCATCCATTTTCTTGATCTTATGGAATTAAAAACCATAGATTTGCGATTTGAGTCAAGAGGCGCGGTTGCTACATCTTCGAATGTTGTTCTTGCCGTTGTTGATGAAAAAAGCATAAATAATGAAGGAATATGGATCTGGCCAAGATCAAAAATGGCAGACCTTGTCAATAAACTTTCAAATGCAGGTGCAAAAGTAATAGCATTTGATATAGGATTTCTTGAAGCTGATGAAAAAATCACTGTAAGAACAATAGAAAATATTCAAAACAAAATTAAAACATTCAACTACCTAAATTCTTCATTATCAGCATACCTTGAAGATCTTAAATTTCAGACAGACAGTGACAAGCTGCTTGCCAGCGCAATTCATAATTCTAAAGCAAAGGTTGTGCTTGGATATTTTTTTCAGACTGATAAATTATCATCCGGTCATATTGACGAAAATGAGATCGGAAAACATCTGTCTAATATCAGGACTTCCGAATATAAATCAATATTTTATTTATCAAAATCTTCACAAAAAGCGCCACTTATAGAAACTGCATTTCCGCAATCAAACATTGAGGATATTTCGGGTGCAGCTGATTATTCCGGATATTTTAACATGTTTCCTGATGAAGACGGAGTAGTCAGAAGGCTTCCTGCTGTTTTGAAATGCAAAGATAGTCTTTATGCTCCTCTTTCCCTTGTTTCAGTGAGCGCTTTTCTTGAAAAACAACTTTCTCTAAAGATATATGAATACGGTGTCGGGGAAATTGCTATAGGAAGTCTTTTAATACCAACGGATGAAATAGGATGTATATCAATCAATTACAGAGGACCTGCCAAAACCTTTAAGCATATTCCGGTTACAGATATACTAAATGGAAACGCAGATCTTAATCTTATAAAAAACAGGATTGTGCTTGTAGGTGTAACAGCTGTAGGAATCTACGATCAAAGAGTTACCCCCTTTTCCGGTGTTTTCCCCGGTCTTGAGATTCATGCTAATATTGTTGACAGTATTTTATCAAAGGATTTTATATATCAACCGGCCTGGGCTACCATCTTTGACATATTAGCTATAATTGTCGCAGGGCTTTTACTTGGATTTATAATACCAAAAACAAACGCTATAACAAGTATCGTCGCATTATCCTTATTATTTACAGGGCATATTCTTTTATGCCAGTGTCTTTTTTCAGAAAAAGGATGGATATTAAATATTGTTTACCCTATTACTGCAATTATTTCTGTTTATATCAGTCTGATACTCTATAAATATTTTACAGAAACGAAAACAAAAAGATTTATAAAGGATGCATTTTCCACCTACCTTGCCCCTTCAGTAGTAAATCAGCTGATAGAATTTCCCGAAAAGCTTGATCTTGGCGGACAGGAACGTGAAATCACCGCATTTTTTTCTGATATCCAGGGGTTTACAACTATATCCGAATCTCTTTCTCCCAAAGAACTGGTTGCATTATTAAATGAGTTTCTTACAGAAATGACTGAAATTATTTTAGAATATGAAGGAACGGTAGATAAGTTTGTAGGCGATGCTATCGTAGCCTTTTTCGGAGCTCCGAACGACCTGCCTAACCATGCCGAAGTCGCCTGCATGGCATGCATTAAGATGCAGAAAAAACTGGTTGATCTAAGAGCAAAATGGGATAAGGAAAATAAAGCGGCTCTTAAAATGCGCGCAGGTATTTGCAGTGGCCCTGCCGTTGTGGGTAACATGGGATCAAGAACCAGAAAGAACTATACAATGATGGGAGATACGGTTAATATTGCCTCAAGGCTTGAAAGTGTTAACAAAATCTATGGGCTCTATTCCTTAATAAGCGACACTACTGCAAAGGCGCTTGGAAGCAATATAGTAATACGCGAGATAGACTCGGTAAGTGTGGTAGGAAAAAATGAACCGGTAACCATTTATGAGCTTGCCGGATATCCCGAAGACGTAGATGATAAAATGCGCAATATTTTTGATTTTTATGCAAAAGGGCTTGCAGCATACAAAAAAAGAAACTGGGATCAGGCGATATCACACTTTATAGCAGCTCTTGATATAACAATAAGCGACGGGCCAAGCAAAACAATGCTGGCCCGCTGCAATGAATATAAAACCAATCCGCCGGGAAACAACTGGGACGGAATATTTACAATTAAATCAAAATAAATCGCTTACAAAACATATAACTTATCATACTAAATGTTTTCTTTTCCAACCAGCCTTTTTTATGGAGCTGTTGTCGGGCCCTGGTTGGTTCCGCTATATATCCCGGTGGCATGCCCACCTGCTGAAACAGAGTTGATGCTCCATGCACCTCCAATGGCTTGCCCGGCAGGCCCATACAATGATCCTGAACTGGTAAAATTTGCTTGTTGTTGTCCATCGATTTGACCTGGACCATTAAGCTCAAACTGAGCACCGGTTGTAAAATCACCTCCCGCATTTGTCACACTTGCACTATGCCCATTCACCGGATCTGAAACAGATAGATTAAAATTTGAAACAATACCATCCATAAAGCTTACTTTGGCATCAAAAGAACCGGTCATGTTAGAGCCGCCTGTACTTGTCCAAGAGGTTCCATAAGCAGCCCCGGAATATGAATACCAGCCTGCAAGGTTTTGCAAAACAGCCATATCAGTGGCTGAGGTTGGATCTCCGACCATATAGTATCCCCGGTTGTCAACATAATATGTATAATCAGTGCCGTTCATAGGCTCAGGTTGTGTCCAGTATCCCCATTCCATATATGTATTATGTCCGAGTTCTGTAAAGCTTACAGGATAAGCACCTGAAATAGTATCAAAATAAGTTTCAAGATTAGTTAACTTTGCGTTAGTCATTCCGCTTGAAGCATCCACTTTCATAACATAATTGCCAGGGGCAACGGCTTCTGCGCCTGGGTTATCCAGATTCTGCAAGGAAGTGCTTGTATAAGTACTATTATAAAATTGAGCAGAAGAAACACTATCTGTCAGCATTGCAGTAAAATAACCAATTTTATTAACAGGTCCGCTGGCTGCATCAATTGCCGAGCCGGTTAGAGTCTGAGATAAATTTTCAGAATAATTATCGGTACTTACTACAGATAAATCTGCGATAACTGTGGTTATAATGTTTTCAACCACATCGCCTGTATCCCCTGCACCGGAACCGGAAATCCCGGAAACAATAAATCCGCCACCTTCAGTTTGCTGAATAAATTGATTTGCGATATTTGGATCCGTAGGCTCAACGCTGCCTGCGCCAAGATTGTCAACAAAAAGGCTTTCGCCTGCTCCGACATTATTTGTACTGCCATCGGCATTTGAAGTTACATCAATTACACCGTCAAAGCCATGAATTATGGTTTCAAAATTATCCGAGCCATTTTCAGCAAGATATATGAGACTTCTATCCGAAAGATCTGCTACTTTTTCACCGGCTTTTTTTACTTCAACACCGAATTTAGTACCTCTTACACCCATTACGGCAGTAGGAGTCTTCACAGAGGCCGAAATACTTTTATACTTAAATAGACGCACCACATAAAACATGGCTTTGCCTTTTAGCATACTTATAACGGATTTTTTCTCTTTTAAAGCATTATCTTCAGATACTTCTTCAACCACAATTTTTCCGTTTTCACCCATTGTTATAATATCTTCCGTTTTAAACCTTATACGGCAACGGGAATCCTTAAGGGTATAAAAAACATCCTGCTGATAAACTGCATCTCCGGTCATTACATAACAAGCTTTACCTGTATCTCCATGCACAACCACAACATGGCCGGAGGATTTCCGGATGGTTCCAACCGGTAATCCATCTGCTTTAATGAAATAATCTTTAACTTGTAAAGATTTCAGCTCATCAGGAAGAAGACCGGCAGATACCGAGTTTCCACGAAGATTTTCGGTATCAGTTTTGTTATCGGCTAAAGATATACAAGCCCATCCAAGCAACATTATAAATGTGAACAATAAAAATAATAAGTGTCTCTTCATAAATTCCTCCCTGATTAAAAACGGCAGCCTAAGCTTAAAGAGTAAGTGGTGCGGTCATAATCATAAATATCGGCATTGGAATTGTTATCTGTATATGTAAAAGCAAATGAGGTATAGAAATATTTTAAAAAGCCCTGGCTCACTATAGCGGTTATACCATTACGCTTATCATCTCTGCCCTTGTTATAAAGCAGAGGTTTTTCATCAAAGTCTTTCTTTGCCCACAGATACTGTAAAAACAGTTCGGTATTTGTGGGAAACCTTGTCAGGTATGACAAACCAAGGTATGGCCCGTCATAGGTGAATCGGCCATCATCCGCATCCATGTAATCATAGCCGGCTGTAAGAGAAATAACATGCTTCCGGTTACCAAGATAAAAAGTAGGTACCATTTCAAAGCGGTACCTATCATTATCCAGTCCGGATCTGCCGGTTGAATAAAAATTTTCCGTATTGAAAGAAAAAAGGCTTCTTAAGCTGAAATACTGGCAGAAATAATGCTCGTATTCCGGATCAACATGTAAAGCATACGAAAGCCGGTCGTTTCCGTATTCTCTTTCCGTATAACCCACAGGAAGTTTAAAAATATCTTTTTGAGCCACCCACCAGGGTCCGGTGCTTACATCAATTGATAAGAAATTAAACTCGCTGTAATCAAAATGTGCTTTGTTATAAAAAGAGAGGGAGGTATTCCACATAAGTCCTTTTGCCTCTCCCGCATCGACAAGAATATTTCCTGCTACAGTAGTTACCGAAGCTTCATCTTTCAGTTTGGCAGTGAGCTTATCCGGGGTAAGAAAACCTCCGAACACCTGATATGAATCCATATCAGGGCCTGAATTTATATTGTCATCCCAGATGAATCCTTGTGCTACCCTGAGATTCCAGGATACTTTTTTAGATCTTTTATCAATAGCAGACAGCATCTTTGATATATTATTCATAACTGCTTTCGGAGGAGACGAAGCCTTCACGATATCGAGTTGCTGGCGCGCTTCATCAAAACGTCCCATATTAAAATATGTTGCAGCAAGCTCAAGCCTTACCCTGTTTAACTTCGGATCAATAGAAAGCATTTGTTTGAATTTTTTTACCGCAAGCTCACTCTCGCCCGTTCTCATTGCGCTGGTGCCGATCCAGAACATTACATCCATAGTCTCGGCAGTGCTTGCAATTTCCTTAAAAATCGGAAGAGCCCTGGCAAAATCTCTGTCGTAATAAAGGGCAAGAGCATCAGCAAGTTTTTTATCGAGAATGCTGATTTCTTCAGGAGTCATTTTATTTAGTTTTTCAACAACTTGTTTATCAACAATACCAGGCCCGGCTTCATTATTAATTGTTTGATTATTTTCCACGGCAGCTTCTGTGTTATCCTGCTGAGCCACAGCCAAACCGTTTTGTATAAAAAACGATAAAACAATAAATATTAAAAAAGAGGCGGGTGTAATCTTTAAAGGCATGTAATAATCTCCTTTTTATTTAAACTACCCATGATGAATGGAAAGCCATTTCAGATATAATTATCTGTATGAACAAATCCAAATAAGAACGACACCATTAAAAAGTTACAAATAAAATATATATCAACATATCTTTATATATCATACAGTTTTATAATTATTTATGTCAAATCTTTTTCCTATACCATCTTAATATTATAACTTGATTAATATAAAAACATTGCTATAAGGGGGTACATGATAAGAAAAGCACAAATAGATGACATAAAGGCAATTCATAATCTTCTTCAGATTTACAGCAGCAAGGGAGAGCTGCTCCCTCGCCCTTTCAGCAAACTTTATGATCATCTGAGAGATTTCATTGTTTATATTGATAAAGACAGCGATAAAATTATAGGCTGCTGTGCTTTGCAGTTCTGCTGGGAATATCTGGCAGAAATAAGATCTCTTGCAGTTCATCCTGATTATTTAAGGCAAAAAATAGGTACAGCGCTTGCTGAAACAGTGCTTGCAGAAGCTAAACTTTATAAAATTGAAAAGGTTTTTACTTTAACATACAAACCAGGGTTTTTTGAATCAATTGGATTCACCCAAATAGATAAAAGTGAACTGCCTCTTATTAAAATCTGGTCGGACTGCCTGCTTTGCGTAAATTTTCCCAATTGTGATGAAATCGCATTAATCAAAGATATCAGCTGAAAAAGAACACATCCAAACCTTCTTTGCGTTAAATCCTTTTAGATATTTGTTGTTTTGTTAAGAAGATCAATTACTGTTTTTAACAGCAAAAAGAGATACCCTGCATCTTCTTTACTAAGTTCTATCGGATATTCATCTTCAGGCACTTCAACAAGTGTATCCACAACATATTTCATAACATACGGCTGCTCAGAAACCTGGATACCGGTAATTCTTTCTAATAATTTATCATGAGTTCCATCCAGACTTTCTATAAATTTTTCATTATCTTCATAGCAACCAATAATGTCTTTTGAAGATATTTTATTTATCCTCTTTTGATAACCTAATTTGAACATTCTGTATACATTGTAAAATATATAAACAGACAATTCCCTGACTTCCAGATCAAGATCTTTAGTAAGTTCAAGCATAAAAGACAATAAATGCGGCTGTTGTTTTGAAAGCTCTTTTATTCCTTTTGTTATCCTGCTTGTATTAAACATGGCAACTTCTTGCCGGGATTCATCCACCAATTCTTCTGAAATAACTTCCATATACCCTCATGTTTTGATCAGCTGCATGTCCTTTTTTGCATCTGATGATTTGTATTTCGGATCAAGATTGTACAGATTCTTTCAACTGATCGGCAACCGATTGATTCAGCAATTTTTGAGCCTCGATAAGCATTTTATATTTTGAAGTAATCTTGTCCATGTTTTTCGACAGAACCGCCTTCAGCAGATACCCCTCTATTTCAGCGACCTCAAGCCTTTCATAATAATCCATAGTCTCTTTGAGATGTGCGATTACAATCTTGCCGGTTAAAATCGGGTGATTGTTGGTTACATTTGCATCCTCAAATCTTGTCCCATGTTCAAGCTCAACTTCCAGACCTTTTCTAAAAGCTTCAAGAGGTATATTCATTCCCTGGTTATTAACAATTTTGAGAATAATGGATGCTTCTTCATTTGAAACATTTGGATCAGTAATTTTGGACCAGTCGCGCAATCCGACTTCCTTACAGATTCGTTTTACTTCATCAGCAGTAATATAGTCAGGCAAATTCATAATTTTCTCCTTTTATGATTAATCTTGGTTAAATATCCCATTATTTATAAAAGCTGTTATCTGGCAAAGAACTTTTTTGTCGTTCATTATAAACGGGTGTGTTTTATGTACAACCAAAAAATCTTTCATACCGCAAAGCTTTGCACTTTCTACGGAAACTTTTCCATCGTTTTCCCCAGGAATAAGAAGCGACAGTAAAGGATTAATTGTTTTATCGCCTGTAATAATCCCGACTTCATAATCAACAGCTCCCAGGCTTTTTGGAAGACTGTCAGGCCCGGTTCCCAACTGTTCCCCTGCGGGTCCGTTTATCCATTTAAACAAGCATATATCTCTCAATTTGTCCACTACTTCACTTCCGCTGTTCGGCGGGCTGAGCATCACGACACGGCCAAGCCTCGGCACTTTATTATTATGTGCAAGATAATATCTGAGCAGAATGCCCCCGATAGAGTGAGTGACAAAGTGAATTCTGGTTGCACCAAAGGAAAAACATTTTTCAATTGCTTCCGGTATTACATCAACAGAAAGCTCTTGTATAGTCTTTTTACGTGATGGAAAGCCGGTATTAACCACGCAAAATCCGTTTTTTTCCAGGTGGCGTTCAAGTTTTAACAAGGATTTTTTAGTTCGTGCTAACCCATGCAGCAGTATAACGCATTCAACAGCCTTGCTCAAATCCTTTACGGGATAAAGGGGCAAGAGTAATAACGGATGCTGCATAAATTTGTTCATTGTCCTAAAAATCACCTGGTTCATTTAAGGGTAGCCTTGCTATTTCCGGATAAAAATAAAATCCCCGCCTTCATCTCCGGATTCTCTTATCTCACCAAATTGCGGGATCTGGTTTACCGGGCTGTTATTTATTACTGCTTGCCGAAAGCTTGAAAATAATTCTTCCGAAGATAAATATTGCTTTGAATTATCGTTTAGCCTTTTCAATAAATATTCTACGAATACACTTTTATCCGGAACCTCGTTTAATGTTCCGCTGGTAATGGCTTTACGGCTTGGTATAGTGTAAAGCTTCTGAATTGCAGGAGATGATTCTTTAAATGCAGAGCGGGTTTTGAAAATACCGCCGCCAAAGCATGCATCTGTAATCAGCAAGGTGTGTTTACTGTTAATTCCCCGGACAAAATCACGGATAGTACTGTTTGATACCCATTGAGCCCTGTTGCTTTTTTTTGCATTGCTGGGCAACCAATAGCCCTGCCTGAAGCGCTCATCCCAGTATCCGTGACCGGCATAAAAAATCAGAAGATTATCATCGGGCCGGATAATACGGCTCAATTTATCAAAAGCCTCGATCAATTCAGTCATATTTGGATTTAGAAGCAATATTGTATTGTCAGGCTCAAAAGAATAATTGGCCGTTAAAATGTGATGCAATGCTTTTGCATCTTTTACCGGATTGTCCAAATCGTTTAATTCCTGCGATAAATATTTCTCAACAGCAATAATCAACGCAAAATATCTGCCTTTTGAAATATTCGAATCTGCCTGTACCGGTGTTTTGTCTGATAAATGATTTGAGATAACTGATTCGGGCATTTCACGTGTTACAACAAAGGATCGTTCTGCTACATTATTATAAATATCAGCGGCCTTTATTTTAATGTTATTTCCACCGACTCCTAATCTTATTTCAGCCAGAAAATCTCCATCTTTAGACAATGAGGCTTCTACTCCATTAACAAAAACTTCATATATACTGCTTTCATCCGTAACTTTCCCTTTCACCAGCAGTGTCTTGTCCGTGTGTATAATTTTAATGCCGCGCTTAACAAGAGGTTCATAAACGGTTATATCAGGAGGCAAAATATCCGTTTTACCCAAAACAGCCGGTTTGCCGGAATTTTCATTTATCAAATCCTTGTGGGCTAAGGTATTATTTGATTTTGCAGCAATTTGTTTTGCTGATAAAAGCAAATCAAGATAACGGGCGGATGAAGACCTTTCCAATATTTCACCGGCAAGCTCTATTACAGGATCTTTTTTCACATGTTCTTCTTTCCGTTTGCCGACAAGAATTGTCAATTTTTCTCCCGTAACCTTGCCATATTCATTTTGCATTGCATTCTGAAGATTTTCCTCACGGGTTTTATCAACACTATTTTCATTTAGAACAGTAAGATCAGGTATTACGCCATTTTTCTGGATCTCGTTGCTGTTTGGCGTGATATATTTTGCCGTGGTCAATCTGATGGCAGATCCGTCTGAAAGTGGGATAATAGTTTGAACAGAACCTTTTCCAAAAGTTCTTTCACCTATTACAAAGGCTTTTTTATAGTCCTGAAGTGCCGCTGTGAATATTTCGGCTCCGGATGCAGTTGCCGAATCAACAAGAATAATGATTGGAAGTTTATAATTATCCTTGTCCTGATGAGCATTAAAGGTTTGATTCTGAATTTCAACACGGCTTTTAGTAAAGACAATAGGCCCTGAATCAAGAAAAACATCAGCAGTTTTTACCACCTGATCCAATATTCCTCCCGGATTGTTTCTGAGATCTATGATAATTCCTTTTACGCTTGTCTTTACCGTGATGTTATCAAGAGTATTTTTAAAATCATCGGATGTATCGGATTGAAAATTGGCAATCTTAATGTATCCGTATTTTCCATCAATAATTTCAGATTTAACGCTTAGAAGCGGTATCAACCCACGGGTGATACTCATTTGTTTCGGTTCTGGCCATCCATCCCGTTGAACTGATATAGTCACTTTACTATCTATAGGACCGCGAATTCTTTTTACCGCTTCTTTCAGGGTCATGCTCTTTGTCAATTCATCTTCAATCCTGATGATTTTATCCCCTGCCTTAAGCCCTGCCATATATCCTTGCGTCCCCTCTATAGCAGAAACAACTGTTAAAATATCGTCTTTAACTGTAACCTGGATTCCGATACCGGTAAGACTTCCATTTGCTCCTATTTTCAGTTCCTGATAATCATCGATATTTAAATAAGACGAGTGAGGATCTAAAGAAGCGAGCATTCCATCAGCCATAGATTGAACAAGCGCTGAAGGAGCCGTATCCGGATAGAAACGAATCGTTGATTCAAAAATGTCTAAAATTGTTTTTTTTGCGTTTGTGCGAAATATTTCTTTTCGTGAGTTTGAAAGCCTTGAATTGACAAATGCCAGAACAATACTGTTTTGATTCTTTTCTATGATTTTGAAGTTTTCAGATCCAAGCTTCTGCTCAACTCCTTTAAGAGCGCCGGTTAGCATGACATCATCAATTTCGGCATAATAATTATATTTTAAGATAAGATCATATATTTCAGATAAAATATTGCCGGTTTTCTTTTCATCCGGATAAGATCCAATACGATTGGAACCTGAGTCTGAAACACGGTTACGGGCAGAAAAAGCTGAAGCACTTGAAAAAATGGATAAATGTAATAGAAATAAAATTATTAGAATTATTTTTACTTTTGTAATCTTCATTTTATTACACCTTTTCATCTCTTAGCTTCATTTATTCTTTGATTTCAATTTATCTTTTCTAATGAACATTCTAAATACTGTCAATTTCCTCGCTTACAGATTGCCCCAAGGATTTATCACCGGATAGCCATTGCCATTTTGTTCAACAAATTTTAATCTTTTCCCAGGTAAAAGTTATAGTATTTGTCCGTTTAGCATAACGCACCCATACCCAATTACAAACAGGCAATCGGAACGTTATTATGACAAATGATATAGTGTTGAAAAGCTTATTTCAGTTTCCACTTCAGTTGAAATTCTATCTCTTCAACAGTTTTGCCTCTTTCATGTTCGATATTGATTATCGCATCGCCTGGAACATTCACCCTTACTCCTGCTATTTGTATCCGGAATCTTTTGTCCTCTTCCAATGAATCGGCAAGTCTTCTGAGTTTCTGAATGAATTGTTTTTTCGGGTAGTCTTTTTCAATATCTAATGTTTTTTTCGCCATTTTATTCTCCTGCTCAGCGTTATAAGTATGGGTTATCGCTTGCCTGTTCTACCGTAATATTATTTTACAACTACTGTAATACATTAACAAACGTATTAGCCAAAAACAAGGGGATCTTCTTTATAAACCAGGGTAACCGCATTTATATTTCATAGACATTTAAAAAAGCTGAAAAACTCCACGCTTGTCATTCCGGCGAAGGCCGGGCACGCAGTGAAGCTTTAGCGCTAACCAGTAATTCCATTAGGTTCCGGATACCGGATCAAGTCCGGCATGACGGTTTGGGTGTTTCGCAAAACTATTAACCCTACAACGATATTTAGTTTAATTTAATATTGTACAATGCAACATAATCTGCTATACTTTCCGGAACAACCGCAAAAAGGAGGTAGCTTATGTTGCCGGAATGCAGGATTCAAGACGACCCATACCATATTCCAAA